>NZ_LZGV01000095.1:0-254983 GCF_001690265.1 Gilliamella sp. HK2 | reverse complement strand
TGCCACCATAATTAATGAGTGGTGAGGGCTATTTAAAACGCCAAAATGAAAATTTATTAAGGCGTTATTCTTGTCGAATTTAAAGCAAAATTCACAATATGGCGGTAAATAAAAATTATTTTATCCATAGGTATTTTAGTGCTTAATTTTTAAATGAAATAGTCATATTATTTGATTATGTGCTACTACTCGCTAAAAAACACAAAAAAGACTAAATTATCGATAATAAACACAGGAATTAATATACATATTGACCATTTCATATAACCAAAAAAGCTGGGCATGTTAATCTTATTTTGAGTGGCAATGCTTTTGACCATAAGATTAGGCGCATTGCCGATATAACTCAGTGCCCCCATAAAAACCGATCCCATTGATATAGCGAGTAATGTCTTGTTAAGTGTTGTCATTAATATTACCGCATCACCCGATGCCAAATTGAAAAAAACAAGATAGGTTGGTGCATTATCTAAGAAACCCGAAAGCAAACCAGATAACCAAAAGTACATACTATTAACTGGCTCGCCTTGAGAGTTGGTTACTAGCGATACTAAAGGCGCTAGCGCGCCGTTGCTACCCTTGTGCAAAATAGCGAGTACAGGCACAATAGTAATAAAAATGCCAATAAATAGCTTTCCAACTTCAACGATGGGAGCCCAATTAAATTCATTACCTGCACGTACTTGTTTCGGGGTTATTTTTATCGAAATTATTGTTATGGTAATGAAAATAATATCGCGAATTAAATTAGGTAAAGTAATGTGTGCATCTAAAACGGTAAAGTAAATTGATGAGTGCCAAATGCCCGACATTAGTACACTAGCAATAATTACCAATAATAAAAAAATATTTCTTATACCATAAATTTTAACTTTTGTACTTTTTGTGGTTGAAGCCAAAGTGGGCAAATTACCATATTGTAAACGAAAGTAGTGGCAATCAATCATATAATAAATAAATAATAACAACAATGAGTTAAGTAAAATCGGCAATAACATATATTTAACTGTCCAGCCAAAATTAACACCTTTTAAAAAGCCAATGAATAAAGGTGGATCGCCCAGTGGCGTTAGCCCGCCACCAATATTGGCGACTAAAAAGATAAAAAAGATAATCGTGTGCACGGCGCAGTTTCGCTCTCGATTGGCTCTGATTAAAGGACGTATCATTAACATTGCTGCGCCTGTAGTACCCATGATTGAGGCTAATACCGTTCCGATTGCCAGCAAACCAACATTTAGCTTGGGTGTGCTAAGCACATCGCTTTTAATCAAAATTCCGCCTGAAACAGTAAATAGTGCTAACAATAACAAGATAAAGGGAAGATATTCCACCATAATTGCATGAACGGTAATATTGATGGCGGTTTGCAAACCAAATGAAAACAATAGAAAGGCTAAAAATAACAACGTCCAAAAAATAATGATTTTGCCGTAATGGTAGTGCCAAAGTTGCGGCAAAAATAGTGGAATTAACGCAATAGACAGTAATATCCCCACAAAAGGAATCACCCAAAGTAGTGATAAATCATATTCGTTAAAATCCATTGCATAAAGATCAAAAGGGAAAAGCAATAATGCAAAAAGTGATACCAGCGGTAAGTTAAAATAATTTTTCATGTCATTTTTTACTTTTTTAAATTGGTGCAATTATAACAAATAAAAACTAAAATTAATTTTAAAAAGCGTTTTATTACTTTTTATTCAGTTTTATCAATTAAATACCACAACAGAGACAATGAAATATTATAATCACGCCATTATAAGCTGGCGTTAACCGATAGAGGGTAATAAATTTCTGTACTGATTATTTTTTAGTGATATTACTCTTGTTTTGCAATGTCGGTATTTTCGCTTAATTGCTCTAAATATTTTATAATAGCGACTATTTAATTTTCAATAAAATAGGAACAGTGTGCCAGTATCATTCAAAAAGCCTTCTTTGCATAACCGTAATAAACATCAAGACGGTTATCATTTTGATCTGCTCATTCAAACTTTGCCTAGTTTGGCACAGTTTGTTAAGCCCAATGGTTATGGCAATTTGTCGATTGATTTTGCCGATCCTAAAGCAGTTAAAATGCTCAATAAGGCGCTTTTACTCCATTATTACCAGTTATCGTGGTGGGATATTCCTGATGGTTATTTATGCCCACCAGTTCCTGGAAGGGCAGATTATATTCATTCTTTAGCAGATTTATTAGCACAAGACAACGGTAATCAGATCCCTTGTGGCAAGCAAGTGAAAGTGCTTGATATCGGAGTTGGTGCAAATGTGATTTACCCTATTCTTGGGCGTGCTGAATATGGCTGGTCGTTTGTTGGTAGCGACATTAATCCGATTGCTATTAAAACAGCATCGTTAATTTGCCAAGCTAATAACCTATTAAATGGATCTGTGTTATGTCGATTGCAGAAAGACAAGACGGCCATATTTAAACATATTATTAAACCCAAAGAATTTTACCTGCTAACACTTTGCAACCCACCATTTCATTCTTCTGAGCAAGAAGCATTGGCCAGCACGCGTAAAAAGCTGACAAATTTAGGTAAGTTAACAAGCCCAACACAAAAAGCAGTTCTTAACTTTGGCGGGCAACATGCCGAGCTTTGGTGTCAAGGTGGTGAAAGTGTTTTTATAACAAAGATGATTAAAGAAAGTGTAGTGTTTAAACATCAATGCTTATGGTTTACTTCGTTAGTATCTAAAAAATCCTCATTAGAATTAATACAAAAACAATTAAAAGTGGCAGGTGTCATTGATAGTAAAATTATACCCATGGCACAAGGACAAAAAGTAAGCCGATTTGTAGCGTGGACATTTTTTAATAAAAATGAGCGTAAAGATCTTTTTAAAAAGATTTCAGGAAATACATCCGTTTCAATAAAAAACAACTCAGCATATTAACTACATTGATTTTAAAAGCATCACAATGGTAAACCAAATATGGGGAGAGGCGTGTCAATTTAGATTTTATTGGTGGTTGGATCTTAATATCGACACCGTTTTTAAGGTATTTAATAGAATAGTAAGTCGTTTTAAATAAAAACGTTAAGTATTGGTGGGTTATTTTACTCGCTTTGGATAAGCTTTGAGTAAATTGTTGTGTGCGTTTTGTTCTGATAACCAATAGGCGTAATTAAAAATAGTATACATAATTGGAATTATTAAATAGTATATTTAATAATAATTATTCAATGAAGAGCTAAACAATGAATAAAAAAATAACTGTAGAATATAAAATCAACTCGCAATATTTGTTAGATTCGTACTATGCTCAGTCAGGCGTGCTAGATAAAGAGTTTGCCGAGAATTTAGACCGCTCAATAGCCGACAATATGCGAAATTTTCTAATCACATTTGATGATGAAAAAATGATATTACATAATCAGGATAAAAGTGAAACCAATACTTACTATTATCAAGACTTTTATCAAATCCATAAAAAAGCAGATGGGTATCTATTTTTTGTTAATTGCACAATATTTTATTTTGTTAAATTTGAACTATTTAAGCCCGAACATTTAATAATATTAGACAATAACTTAAAGCCATATTACGAAAAAGAGTGTGACGCACCATTAGCTGTTATTGAAAATTACGAAGTGACAACACAAAGAATCCTAACGGGGCTCAAGTATTTGTACCGTAATATAACGATCGGAATGTTTGTAATACTTTTTATTATACTGATAGGTTTTATTTTTGATCAAATTTCTCTATCTATGTTATTGGGTTCTATTTTTGCCTTGGTTGGGTATCCATTGTGTTTGCGATTATCGGTGAATCGCATTGTTAAATCGGTGAATAGCGTTTACCGCCATGCAATTATCACATTTTATAATGATAAATTAGAATGCACATATAAAGAAAAACTATCTGGAGTTAAAATTAAATATTCGGAATTTTATAAGATAAGAAAATTAAAGAAAGGCTATTTAATACAAATACAAAAATATTCTTTTTATTTTCTTTTTTATGACGAATTTACTCATCAGCAACGGCAAAAACTTGAGGAAAGTTTTAAGCAAAATAAGAATTATTGTTAGTCATATTTGGTATGCATTTAATCTTACGCCTCTCAACCTTCCAGAAGGATATTTTCTTGTCTTATTTCTACGGATGTTACGTTGTTATTTCTAAGATTAAAGTTAATGATTAAGCAAGAAAGCAATAATACATCTCAAAGTAAGATAAATCATATCAAATAACTTTTTTATTTTTAATGATAAAAATTGCATATGCCCACTCCATCATAAAAAAGTGAATGTATAAGAAAGCGTAAATCCTTGCACTTGATGCTCAATGATAACCGATAACTTATCCATTATTTACGCTTAAACTTAACGACTATACTTCACGGTTAATCTATTTTTCATGAAAAATAACGATTAATGCGCGGTAAAGATTGATGAAATACCGATAGCTAATTGTATTGCTTTTAGTTAAGATGGTTGATTATTAAATAACCAGTGTTAACGCAATACAATTTTCAATATACATGGGACATACCGATATGAAAAGTAATCAAACAGCTAAACTCATTGAGAAGCTACAAAGTATTGTTGGACATAAATATACTTTAACTACTCCTAGCCGAACACTCCCTTACCGTCAGGGTATTCGCTTTGGTAAGGGAGATGCCTTGGCGGTAGTTTTGCCAGGCACACTTGTTGAGCAATGGCAAGTTTTAAAAGCTTGTGTTGAGGCTGATGTGATTGTGATTGCACAATCAGCGAATACAGGTTTAACAGGTGGATCTACGCCAGATGGCAATGATTATGATCGCCCCATCGTTATTGTTAGCACTCGCAGATTGGACGGGATTAATGTTATTAAAAATGGTGAGCAAGTTGTTTGCTTGCCAGGTAGCACGCTCTATCGGCTAGAAAAAGAATTAAAAAAATATCATCGAGGCCCACATTCGGTGATTGGCTCATCTTGCATTGGTGCATCAGTGATGGGAGGCGTTTGTAATAATTCTGGCGGTGCGCTTATTCAGCGAGGACCTGCGTATACTCAAATGGCTGTTTTTGCTCAATTAGATCAGCAAGGACAATTGCACTTAGTTAATCATTTAGGTATTGAGCTGGGGGATGAGCCAGAAACGATTTTGCAGAATTTGCAAAATCATACTTATACCGATAAAGATATAAATGCAGATGCAGGTTTAGGTCATGATCATCATTATTGTGAGCATGTTCGTCAAGTTGATGCTAATACACCTGCTCGGTTTAATGCCGATCCAACCCGCCATTATGAAGCGTCGGGCAGTGCCGGACGTTTAATGGTTTTTGCCGTGCGCTTAGATACCTTTCCTTTAGAAAATAAATCGGCTGTATTTTATATTGGCACAAATAATATTACTGAATTAAATGATATTCGCCGCCATATTTTGCGTCAATTTAAAACCTTACCTGTGTCGGGCGAATATATGCATCGTGTGGCTTTTGATATTGCAGCTATTTATGGTAAACCAACCTTTCTTGCTATTCAGAAATTAGGCACAGATATGATGCCACGCCTGTTTGTTTTTAAAAATGTTGTAGATCGCATTACCGCTAAAATTCCGTTTTTCCCTAAGAATTTTTCGGATCGGTTTTCTATTTTTGTTTGTCGATTATTACCAAAGCACTTGCCTAAGTCGTTACGCAATTATCGTGATTGTTATCAGCATCATCTTATCTTAAAAATGGCAGATGATGGAATCGCTGAGGCCGAAGCTTTTTTAAAAGGCTATTTTCGAAATAAAAATGGTAATTATTTTTTATGCAATGAAAAGGAAGCACAAGCAGCGATGTTACACCGCTTTGCTGCCGCAGGGGCTGCAACGGCTTACCGCAATGTGCATAGTAAAACAGTAGAAGACATTGTGGCACTTGATATTGCATTAAAACGCAATGATACCGATTGGTTTGAAACGCTACCAAAAGATATCGATCAACATTTTATTCACAAAATGTATTATGGGCATTTTTTCTGTTATGTTTTTCATCAAGATTATATTGCCAAAAAAGGCGTGGATTGCGATAAAGTTAAGCACGATATTTTAGCATTACTCGACCAGCGAGGGGCTCAGTATCCAGCAGAGCATAATGTTGGGCATTTGTATCATGCGAATGATGATTTGAAAAAATTCTATCAACAGCTCGATCCAACAAATAGCTTTAACCCTGGTATTGGTAAAACATCAAAGAAAAAGCATTGGGCGTAATCACACCTAAAAATCTAACTGCCAAAAGTCAATTTGGCAGTGATTATTGATAGTTGTTAAATTGTAATGTGATAAAACGATTATTGCGCTTGCACATTACAATAATTTTTTTAATTGATATAGCATTTCTAAAGCTTGTTTAGGTGTTAAAGCATCAGGATCGATCTGTTTTAATGCTTCTTCGACTTCTGACGTTGTTGGCTCACTGATCATCAACGAGAGTTGCGATTTATCAATATGGCTACCAGCAGATTGTTTGGAAATAATTTCTAGCTCTTTCAATTTTTGTTTAGCTCGTTTTAATACTACTTTGGGTACGCCAGCAAGCCCAGCAACAGCAATACCAAAACTTTTACTAGCCGCACCTTCAGATACTTCGTGAATAAAAGCAACAGTATTATCGTGTTCAATAGCATCAAAGTGGATGTTATAAACACCTTGCAGATGTTCAGGTAGTTGGGTTAATTCAAAGTAATGGGTGGCAAACAGTGTCATTGATTTGATTTCATTAGCTAAATTTTCCGCACAGGCCCAAGCTAAAGAAAGCCCATCATAAGTTGAGGTGCCTCGACCGATTTCATCCATTAAAACAAGGCTTTGTTCTGTGGCATTATGCATAATGTTGGCCGTTTCAGTCATTTCAACCATAAACGTAGAACGCCCTGAAGCTAAATCATCTGAAGCGCCAATTCGGGTAAAAATGCGATCTACTGGGCCAATTGTTGCTTTTGATGCAGGTACAAAACTACCAATATAGGCAAGCAACACAATCAAAGCCGCTTGACGCATATAAGTACTTTTCCCTCCCATATTTGGTCCAGTAATAATTAACATGCGTCTGCTTGGTGATAATGATAGTGAATTGGCAATAAAAGGCGTCTGTAATACTTGTTCAATAACCACATGCCGCCCATCTTTAATTTCTATACCTGCGTTGGTTGATAGTGTTGGTGTTTGATAGTTAAGTGTTAATGCGCGCTCTGCAAGGTTGGTTAAAACATCAAGCTCGGCAATGGCATCAGCGCTAATTTGCATATCGGCGAGTTCGGGCATTAATAGATCAAATAGCTGTTCGTAAAGTTGTTTTTCGAGCGCTAATGCTCGCCCTTTAGCTGTAAGGACTTTATCTTCATACTCTTTAAGCTCGGGGATTATGTACCGTTCAACATTTTTCAGTGTTTGACGACGAGTATAATGAATTGGCGCTAAATGGCTTTGACCTCGGCTGATTTGGATATAGTAGCCATGCACCGCATTGAAGCCCACTTTAAGCGTATCAATGCCAAGCGTTTCACGCTCTCGTATTTCAAGCTGTTCTAGATAATTGGTTGCACCATCAGCAAGGCTTCGTAGCTCGTCTAGCTCTGCATTATATCCACCTGCAATCACACCGCCATCACGAATAATCACGGGCGGGGCATCAACAATAGCATGATTTAAAATATCTGCTATGCGATCAAATTGGTTTATTTTGGCTCGCAATGTGATTAATGCGGGCGAAGTAAGGCAACTCAATAGATTTTGTAACTGTGGTAATAAATTATAAGCATCACGCAGACGAGCAAAATCACGAGGGCGAGCGGTTCGCAACGCGAGCCTTGCCAAAATACGTTCTAAATCGCCAATTTGTTTTAATAATGGGTTGGCATCATCAATATAATTTTGTAATTCACTGATCGCAAGTTGGCGATTTTGTAATATTGTCAAATTGCGAATTGGTGCATGTAACCAACGCTTAAGCATTCGACTACCCATTGGCGTTTGGGTTTTATCGAGTATTTCAGCAACGGTATTTTCAGTGCCACCAGCTAGATTTTCAGTAATTTCTAGATTACGCCGAGTGGCTGCATCTAATACCACAAAATCATAGGCTGATTGTTTGATAATTGAACGTATATGAGGCAGCGCCGTGCGTTGGGTATCTTTAACATATTGCAATAAGCACCCCGCTGCACAAAGTGCGTAATGGCAGTCTTCAACACCAAATCCGACAAGGTCATTGGTACCAAATTGTAAATTAAGTTGCTGTTTTGCCGTTTCAAGGTCAAAATCCCATTGTGGGCGACGGCGCAAACCATGACGATGTTCAATTAATGGCATGGATTGAAAATCTTCGGGGTAAAGCAATTCAACGGGACTTGTTCGTTGCAATTCGGCTTGAATTGCCTCGAAATTATCACATTCAAAAACAAAAAATCGACCTGAACTGATATCGAGTGTCGCATAACCATAATGGCGGTTTTGTTGCCAAATTGAAGCCAGTAAATTGTCTTTGCGATCCTCTAGTAACGATTCATCACTGACAGTACCTGGGGTAACAATACGAACAACTTTACGTTCAACGGGACCTTTACTGGTGGACGGATCGCCAACTTGTTCACAAATAGCGACGGATTCACCTAGCGAAATTAACTTGGCTAGATAGCTTTCAACAGCATGATAGGGCACACCTGCCATAGGAATAGGCTCACCATTTGAAGAGCCACGTTTAGTGAGCGAAATATCTAAAAGCTGCGAGCCACGTTTAGCATCGTCATAAAACATTTCGTAAAAATCACCCATGCGATAAAAAAGCAAAATATCGGGGTTTTCGGCTTTCAGTTTTAAATATTGCCGCATCATGGGTGTATGGTCGGAAAAATTGTCTTCATTAATCATGGCGTTATTTTTTTAATTTCGTTATGTTCCAATCTGGTAAAACAATAAGCAAGTTTCGTAACGCATTATTGCAATGTATAAAATGATAGGTAGTGCTTATATTATAACTGATTATTAGTTTATCACAGAAAGCTATTTTATGGCATCAGCTATAAAATCAATATCTATATCATAATCAAAAAATTGCATCAAATATTTAACATATTGATTATTATTTATTGTAAAAGTTAGATTCCTTTAATTAGCTTTGTATAGGTGTTATTTTATAAATCTAACTTAAATTAAGGAGTATAAATGTTTAAATTTTTTAGAATGTTATGCGTAGTGGCATTTGCGCTATTTATCGTATCATGCTCCACTTATAAAAGTTCTGCCGAATATCATATAGCGCAATGGCAAGCAGAATTTCATGCTAAATTTTTATCAAAAAGTCGTTTTTATTCTGAAGTTGAACCAACGGGTAATCAAACTAAAGCAAGAGTTACCGTTATTCAAATAGGGGCAAGTGATGTTAACGTAAAGATGCGGATATATGATGAAGCAACCCATTATGACAATGGTGGTCTGGTTCCTTTTCGATTTGGTGATACAGAGGCCGTAACTCCGGTTACAGATATTCATGGCGTAACGGTTTTGGGTGATTACGTCAAACCATTAAATCAAATTAATGTCATTCCAAATAAACCATTTATTTTTGGTTTTACAGTTGGAATGTCAACTAAAGTTGAACCAGGATGGTTTCGTCAAGGTTATACCAAGTTTTTTGTTTGCAACGGGATTAACCGCGCATTTGAATTTACTCCTGAAGCAGGCAAAGATTATTTATTCTCCGTTGGCGCTAAACCGGCACAAGACGAAAACTACCATCTTTGCTTACTCAAGCTAGAAGAATGGGATAAAAGAACTAAACAATATAAAAAAATACCATTTATACTTTATGCTAAAAAATAATGCTTATCAAAAATGTTAAACCGCTTATACTGCGGTTTAACATTATCAATAAAAATAACACGCCAAATCAATCACTAAAAAGTAAATAAAAACATGAGGAAGATAGGAAGCCTTAATATCATCCAAAATTACTATTTTTCCTGAAGGCTAAGTGGTTTGTAAAATCGGCACCATTTCGTTAAAGTCTCTGTGGCAAAAGTGGAGCAAATTTTTCTGCAAAAAATTTGAACACCTTAGCATAGCAAAGATGACCTAGAAGAGACGAGTATCATGGATGATACGAGTAATTATAAGTAGAGCGCATTCTGTGCTATGTGCAGGAATTAAAATACCCCGCTTTGGTGTTATTATTAATCGCTTATTTTATTTACAAAAATTAAAACGCCGGAAATCACAGCTTTCCTATAAGTTGTTTTTCATCCTAAAAATTAGTCAGAAAAGCTATTGATTTTATTGAAGTTTTTGTTTTATAAAAATTAGCGATTTTTTATTTAATTTATGCGTGTGAGTAGAGGATTTCGCATAAAATCCCCGCTTTGGTATTATTATTAATCGCTTATTTTATTTACAAAAGCTAAAATGCCCGAAACCGCAACTTCCCTATAAGCTGTTTTTTATTCTAAAAATTAGTCAGAAAAACCATTGATTTTATTGGGGTTTTTATTTTATGAAAATTAGCAATTTTTTATTTAATTTATGCGTGAGGTTAGGGTATTTCACATAAAATTCTCACTTTGGTGTTATTATTAATTGCTTATTTTATTTACAAAAGCTAAAACGCCCGAAACCGCAACTTCCCTATAAGCTGTTTTTTACCCTAAAAATCAGTCAGAAAAGCCATTGATTTTATTTAAGTTTTTATTTTGTGAAAATTAGCGATTTTTTATTTAATTTATGCTTGAGGTTTGGGGATTTCACATAAAATCCCCGCTTTGATGTCGTTTCTTAAGATCTTATATTTGTTAAAGCGAAATAATTCGATCAAATAGCGGATTGTTGGTCAGGCGATGGGTGACCATGAGCAATGTTTTATCTTTACAGGTTTTCTTTATTAATTGAATAATTTGTTGCTCGGTTTGTCGATCAAGACTTTCTGTTGGTTCGTCCATTAAAATTAATGGGGAATTATGCAGTAAGGCTCTTGCAATGCCGATACGGCGAATTTCGCCACCGGATAGTGTTCGGCCACCTTGTCCAATAAGCAAGTCTAAACCTTGATCCGTAGCTAATAGTTTGTCGAGCTCAACTTGGTGTAATACATCTATTAATTGTTGCTCGGTCGCTTGTTGATTGCCTATGAGTAAATTTTGCTTTAAGGTGTCACTAAATATCGTGATCACTTGTGGCACCATAGCAATCGTTTTCCGTAATGTTTTTTCATCAAGTTGATTGAGTTCAACATTGTTGATATAAATATTGCCTGATTGAGGTTGCCATATGCGATTTATTAGGCTTAGCAATGTCGATTTACCACAACCTGTTTTACCAATTATGCCAATATGTTCACCATGTTCAACTGTCAATGAAAAATCAGTTAATACCGCAAAAGGCTGATTGGGATAAGTGAAATTGATTTGCTTAAATTGTAATTTTGCCAGGTTTAGATCTATCGTTCTGCCTTTTGGCACAAATTTAATATCTGGTGTTTGATTGAAAATAGCGGTGGTGCGTGTGGCAGAAGAAAGCACTTGTCCTAAAAAGATAAATGCACCAGGAATTGGCATAAGGATCTCGGCACTAGCAAGGCTAACAAATACAAATAAAGCCACTAAAGGTGATAAGGTGTATTGGGTAATTAACCATAGCACAAGTAACGTTAAAAAGCCTGCAATTAGTAAGACTAATGCACTTGATAGCGCCATTAATGTTGATTGGCGCTGCTGATTATACAACCAATCTGATTCCAGTTCATCAAGCTGAGTACGATAGCGCAGTTGCGCATTAAATAGAGTCAGTTCAGCTTGCCCTTGCAGGTAATTGATTAATAATGTTCGATACTCACTTTGTTGTTTAGCTAGCGTTTTTCCTAGCTGCTCTCCTGCTTGGTAAAAAATAACGGGCACGACAAGTAACGTAGTTGTAAGTATGATAGTAATGATTAGTGCAATGGGTAAATTGATAGTTGCAAGTCCAATAAATAAAATGCCAATGGTCACTAAAGCAGTTACAATAGGGGCAAAGAGTTTTAGGTATAAATGATCAAGCGCATCAATATCAACAATGAAGCGATTAAGTAAATCTGCTCGTTGGTAGTGGGCAAGTTGATTAGCACTTAATGGCAAAATTTTACGAAAAGCAAGCGTTCTTAGATAAGCTAAGATTTTAAATGTAGTGTTGTGATCAACCAAACGCTCCATATAACGTGAAGCGGTGCGAGCAATCGCTGCCGCACGTACGCCGGCTGCTGGCAACATATAATTAAACGAATACAAACCAGCAACGCCAACAAAAGCGGTAGAAGCTAAAAACCATCCTGATAAAGATAATAGAAAGACACTAGCAAATAGGGTAAGAATTGATAACAATAAACCAGCTAAAATTTGCCAAAAATAGTGTTTATAAAGAACTATATAAGGGCGCAATATGGCTAACATAAATCCTCCTCGCTATCACAAGGCAGCTTACCTTGATGTAGCTTGCTGTGGGCTAGTTGCCAGATTTGTTCATAATTCTGCATATCATCTGTTTGGTGAGTAATGGTAATGCTGTTGGGGGCAATAGGCTGTTGATCTAGATTTTGCATGGTTTGCTTGTCTAAACTAGCCGTTGGCTCATCAAGAATAATTAATTGGCAAGGTTTTAGCATAGCTCTAGCTAAAGCAATTCGTTGTGCTTGTCCAACAGATAAACGCACGGCATCTTCGCCAACTTGGGTTTCAATTCCTTGTGGTAATTTGGCAATTACATCGGTTAATTGTGTTTTGGTGATTACCTCTTCAAGTTCTTGCATTGTGGCGTTTGGCTTACCAAGTAAAATATTATCGCGAATAGTGCTATTTAGCAGATAAGGATTTTGCCCTATCCAACTCACCTTTTGCTGCCAATCATTTATATCTAATTGGTTAAATTCAATGCCATTAATTTTTAGCGAACCTTGATAAGGTAAAAAACCAAGCAACACTTGCATTAACGACGTTTTTCCTGCGCCACTGGTACCAATCAAAGCCAATTTAAACGGTGCTTGCAAATTAAACGATAGTGGACCAACGATAAATTGTTGTTCACTGGATAGTACAATTAAGTTATTTGCTTCAATGGTTTGTAATGGTTCATCCAATTTGATGTTAGTTGCTTTAATGTTAGGTTGTTTTTGCACAATGTTTTTACTTAAAAAAGTTTCGATATTATCAGCCGCTGCGATTGCTTCTGCTTTAGCATGATAGTAGGTGCCTAAATCACGTAATGGTTGAAAATATTCAGGTGCTAAAATTAACGCAAAAAAACCAGCAAATAAGGTAACAGTTCCGTTGTATGCGCCAAAATCAAATTCTCCCAAATAGGAAAAACCAAAATAAATCGCCACAATGGCGATTGAAATTGATGTGAAAAACTCTAATACAGCAGAAGATAAGAATGCAATTTTGAGTACTTGCATCGTTTTTATACGAAAATCCTCAGAAGCACGAGCTATTTCGTTAGTTTGTTTTTCGCCTTGGTTGAATAGTCGAATGGTATTGAGACCTTTTAGACGATCTAAAAAGTGACCACTTAAATAAGCGAGGGCTTTAAAATGGCGACGATTGATATCGGCAGCCCCCATTCCGACTAAGATCATAAAAATAGGAATCAGTGGTGCTGTGCAAAGTAAAATTGTAGCGGCGGCCCAATTAAAAGGGAATATCGCTATACAAATTAAAATCGGTGTCATGCTTGCCAATCGCATTTGTGGCAAATAGCGTGCAAAAAAGTCATGCAATTTATCGACTTGTTCAATAAGTAACGTACTCCATGCGCCGATCGTGCTTTGATTTAAGTAAGCCGGACCATGCAATTCAAGTTGGTTAATTAATTGGTGTCGAATTTGCTTGCGAACTTTTTGACCTATGGCAAAGTTGATTTTTTCACGCAGATAAATAAAAAATGCCCGACCGAGTAATACCCCAATTAGTCCGCCCCAAAAAGGTAAGATATCCGTAAAATGGTGTTGATCAATAATGATTTTTTGTAAAATGATTGCAAGCAACGCAGCTTGGATAATCACTAATATTGTTAAAACAAAGCCAGTTAAAATCGAAGCCCACAAATTACTTTTATGCATTTTTGCATACTGTTTTAACCAGCCAAGTAAATAGGCTTGGCGTTTTTTATCTAATGACATGAAGCTCTTTACTGTTTATTTTAAGTTGTCCAAATAGTGTTCGGCATCTAAAGCCGCCATACAGCCCGTACCTGCTGAAGTAATCGCTTGACGATAAATATGATCCATTACATCACCCGCTGCAAATATTCCCTCGATACTGGTTTGTGTTGCATTTCCTTGTGTGCCTGATTGCACTTTAATATAGCCTTCATTTAATTCAAGCTGTCCTTCGAAAATGGTCGTATTGGGTTTATGTCCAATAGCAATAAATACGCCTAAAACAGAAATTTCTTCAGTTAAATTTGTATCTTGTTTGCTACGGATTCGAACGCCTGTAACGCCCATGTTGTCGCCTAAAATCTCGTCAACGATGCGGTGTGTATGTAAGATCACTTTACCTTCTTTTATTTTTTGGTCTAAGCGATCCATTAATATTTTTTCAGCTCTGAAGCTATCTCGACGATGGATTAAATGTACTTCGCTAGCAATATTGGCTAAATAAAGGGCTTCTTCAACGGCAGTATTACCACCGCCAACAACGGCCACTTTTTGGTTACGATAGAAAAAACCATCGCAAGTTGCACAAGCTGATACCCCTTTGCTTTTGAAAGCCTCTTCTGATGGTAAGCCCAAATATTGTGCTGAAGCCCCTGTAGCGATGATCAATGCATCACAACTGTATTGCGTTTCACTACCATAAAGCTTATAAGGTTTTTCGCTAAAATCGACACGATCGATGTGATCTAAAATAATTTCGGTGTTAAACCTTTCAGCATGTTCTTTCATTTTGACCATTAATTCTGATCCCGTTAAGTCAGGCGCGCCAGCAGGCCAGTTTTCAAGATCTGTGGTTGTAGTAAGTTGTCCACCTTGTTGCATTCCTGTAATTAATACGGGGGAAAGGTTTGCACGTGCAGCGTAAACTGCTGCGGTATAACCTGCAGGGCCAGAACCAAGTATTAACAAACGGGCATGTTTGGTTTTCATTTTAAATCCTTACTTATTTTGACTTTGGTCATTTTTAGCAAAACTAGTGCAATTTATAGCAGATAAGTCTAACATTATTAATCCTTATAGTGTAAAAAAAATTGATTATTGTATCAATAGGCAATCATAACAGGCTGTATTTGTATTATTTGCGTTGAGTTAATTTTTTGCGAATTAATTGGTTATCTTTTTCTTTTCAATTATTTTAAAGATATTTATTCCTTTTTAAACTTTGTTTGTTTTGGTTTTTTACTTTCAGTGTTTAAAATATGCGCTTTTCTTATTCTTAAATTTTTTCCTATCATTTAGCAATAACATTTTAATTATTAGTTTACTCGACATCCTAACAAAACAAGGGGGAGATAAGATGAACAATCCTTCAAAAGAAAATGTAGAAGCAGTGCTTAGAAAAATTGGTTGGGCACAAGAGATTTTAAATTCGGTACAACAAAATATTAGCGATCCTCAAGTTGGTAATATTTTATCTGGTGTTGCCTTTATCATGGATTCGGCTTCATCTGAAGCTGAAGCGCTCTATCAATTAATTAAATAAACAATTAATTAAATAAAGCTCTGCTGTTTTTTCATTTATACCTTCATTCGCCGTTTGGCGATTGAAGGTATTCAATTGGTTAGCTCGTTGAATTGTCATCCGATAAATATGTTGTTATATCTAGCAATGGCCAGCGAACACGTGCTGTAGGCTCTCCGGCTCGATAGCCGAATGCTAAACATAGCCCAACACCAAATGATTCACTACTTAATTGCGGTATATATTTTTCTAAAATTTGTATTACTTTATCGTGATCAAATCCACCTATTGCACATGAGTCAATGCCTCGAAATGCAGCTGCTGTCATCATATTGGCGCTAGCGATATAATCTTGCATTTCTGACCAGTGATTAATGGTTAAACCATCAGCAAGTCCTTGCTCGCAAAAATTAATAAATGCTTGGCAAGCAATGTCGATTGCTGTTTGATCATTGGGATTAGGTAAAGTACGAGCAATAGCTCGGCGTAAGTAATCACTTTGCGAAGTGAAGTTATTGGCTTTGCGATAAAGTATGATCACAAAATGTGAACAGCTTGTCACTTGCTCTTGATTGTAGCAAACCGATCGCAATTGTGCCTTTATTTTATCACTGTCAATGACCACAAAATGCCAAGGCTCCATACCAAATGATGAGGGAGATTGTCGGCCAGCTTCTAATATATATTCAATATCATCATTATTGATTTTTTTTGTTTGATCAAATTTTTTACATGCATGTCTAAAATCAAATGCTTGGGTTAGCTTATCCATATTTTCTCCTTATGATTTGGTATTCCATGGGGCAACTTTTAATAATAATAACATACCTGGGATGGCGAGAATCGTACATAAACTAAAAAATGTTGTCCACCCCAAATATTCAACCATAATGCCTGTTGTCGCATTAATTAATGTTCTTGGAATTGATGCTATGCTAGTAAATAAAGCAAATTGTGTTGCAGTATAAAGCGGATTGGTTGTTTTTGCGATAAACGCCACAAATGCGGCGGAACCAAGGCCAACGCCAAGTGATTCGAAACCAATTACTATTGCTAATAAAGCTTTTTGGTATGTCCCTATAGCATTAAAAGGACCTTCCACCGAAAGCCAAGCAAATCCTAAAATTGAAATAACTTGTACAAGACCAAAGGACCATAGTGCGCGGTTTATTCCTATTTTTATCATCAAAATACCGCCAATTAGTGCACCCAATACGCTTGGCCATAAAGAGGCATTTTTTGCTATCCAGCCAATATCGGGGCGACTATAGCCCATTTGTAAATAAAAAGGTGTGGCTAATGAAGTAGCCATACTATCACCTAATTTATATAAAAAGATAAATGCTAATATTAAAATTGCTGTTTTAAGCCCATTTCGAGTAATAAATTCATTAAATGGTTCAATGATGATATCTTTAAAATGGTGATTTTTTGGCATTTGATTAAGAGGCTCTTTGACCAGCAATGTCATTATGATAGCCGGTAGCATAAATAGTGCTGTAATGATAAAAACACTATTCCACGGTAAATAGTTTGATAATATAAGTGATAATGAACCAGGTACTAAACCTGCAATTCGATAAGCGTTTGTATGAATACTATTACCGAGCCCTAATTCTTTATCAATTAATAATTCTCGTCTAAATGCATCAAGCGCAACATCTTGAGTGGCGGAAAATAGCGCAATAATAAAGCAGGTAATCGCAATTAACCAGATGTTTAACTTAGGCGAAAAAAATCCCAATATTGCGATTGAAAAAGTAAGTATAATTTGGCAACCCAACATCCAACCGCGGCGTCGCCCTAAATTAAACGGTGAAATATTATCCATAAATGGCGACCAGATAAATTTCAAAATATAAGGAATTTGCGTTAACGAAAAAGCACCAATTGTTTTTATATTTACACCATCGCTTGTTAACCAAGCAGGTAATAGTTGTAATAATAAATAAAAAGGAAGACCAGAAGCAAAACCCGTAAAAATGCAGATTAGCATCTTGGTGTTAAAAATTGTTTTCAAAAGTGAATTTTGCGCATTATTCATTATCTATCTTTATTGTTAGTTTTTAGCAAAGTGCTATCATAGCATATAACCTATAAAAATAATTCGATAAGCGAAGGTAAACACTGTTACCTAAAGTGATATTGCCAACATAACAAATTGATACGCAATATTTTTTTGAAAGCTAAAAGTCGTTTTTGTTAAAAATTGTAAAGACTATGTGTTGTGTTTCAGTATAAAAATTGTTTGAGTATAAAGATTAACGCCAACAACCAGTAAAAAATAACTAATTACCATTAAGAGGGGTTTAGTAATATGAAAAGTTCAATTAAAGTCGCTGTCTTTAGTAGCAAGCATTACGATAAAGAACACTTAGAAATGGCAAACAAAAAGTTTGGTTTTGATATTGAATATTATGAACATAAACTCAGTCATAAAACGGCTGTTACAGCTCAAGGGTATGATGCTGTTTGTGCATTTGTTAATGACGAAGTCGATAAAAAAGTACTACAAAAATTAGCCAGTTATGGCATTAAAATTTTAGCACTTCGTTGTGCTGGCTTTGATAATGTTGATTTAGCAGAAGCTGAAAAATTGGGGATTACTGTAGTGCGAGTGCCTGCTTATTCGCCAGAAGCCGTTGCAGAACATGCAGTGGCTTTAATGATGACGCTAAATAGAAGAACGCATAAAGCCTATCAACGCACTCGTGATGCTAACTTTTCGTTAGATGGATTAACTGGCTTTAATATGCACAATCGTACTGCTGGCGTGATTGGTACCGGCAAAATTGGTCAAGCGGTTATTCGTATATTGAAAGGTTTTGGTATGCATATTCTTGCTTATGATCCTTATCCTAATGATATTGTGGTTGAATTAGGAGCGCAATATGTTGAATTAGATGAGCTATATGCCAAATCAGATGTGATCACATTACATTGTCCAATGACACCAGAAAATTATCATTTATTAAATAAAGATTCATTCCAAAAGATGAAAAATGGCGTGATGATTATCAATACCAGCCGTGGAGCATTACTTGATGCAACAGCTGCTATTGAAGCATTAAAACAAACCAAAATTGGTGCTTTGGGCATGGATGTTTATGAAAATGAACGTGATCTATTTTTTGAAGACAAATCAAATGATGTCATTTTAGATGATGTATTCCGTCGTTTGTCTTCTTGCCATAATGTTATTTTTACAGGTCATCAAGCCTTTTTGACGCAAGAAGCATTGTTGAATATTTCTGACACCACTTTGAGCAATATTAAGCAAGTTGCGGAAGGTAAATCATGCTCAAATATTGTTAAATAATAAGAAATCCCTTATGATGTTGTCGATTTTTTAATTACTTAAGATATGGATTTTTTTATGCGCCGTATTATCGTTTGTCTTAATTTAATTTTATTGCTTGTAGCTTGTAGCAGTAATAGATCTTCAACATCGCCAATGAAAGAACACCGTGGGCATGCAAATGTCAAAGGCGGTGTTTATCTCGAAAAAGATCACAACCCATCTAAAACCGCAAGTCCGTCATTAGAAATAGATAAAGAAAAATTTATCGATAGAATGGTGAGCAAGCATGGTTTTAACCGTCAACAGCTTCGCAATGTGCTTGCTCAGACCAATAAACTTGATTGGGTAATTAATTTAATGGATAAACAAGCACCAAAATCAGGACCTGCAACAGGACCAAATGGTGCTTGGATTCGTTATAAAAATAAATTTATTACGGCAAGCAACCTCCCTCGTGGTGTTGAATTTTGGAACCAATACGAAAAAGAGTTAAAGCGTGCTTATACCGAATATGGTGTTCCACCTGAAATTATTGTTGGCATTATCGGTGTCGAAACAGGTTGGGGTAGAGTAATGGGTAAAACGAAAATTATTGATGCGCTATCAACGCTTGCCTTTTACTATCCAAGGCGTGCACAATATTTTTCTAACGAATTAGAAGACTTTTTGGTGATGTGCCGTGATGAAAGCGTTGATCCGTTTGATTTAAGTGGATCATTTGCTGGCGCAATGGGATATGGTCAATTTATGCCGTCAGCGTTTAGACGCCATGCCGTTGACTTTAACCATGATGGTCATGTTGATTTGTGGGATCCAGTTGATGCTATCGGTAGTGTTGCAAACTATTTTAAGTCATATGGTTGGCAACGAGGTAAGAAAGTGGCGGTAATGGCTGATGGTCAGGCTCCATCACTTAACTCAGGTTTTAGCACTAAATACTCAATTGAAACGCTTGCAAAAGCTGGCTTGAAACCACAAGGCTCACTAGATGGTCATACTCAGGTGAGTCTATTGCGCCTTGATATGGGTGATCGTTACCAATTTTGGTATGGCTTACCGAATTTTTATACCATAACCCGCTATAACCATAGCATGCATTATGCCATGGCAGTTTGGCAATTGGGACTTGCAGTTAAAGAAGCAAGATAACTATCGAATATTTAATATCAAATTTTATTAGGTCGTTGTTATGCGACCTTTTTTATATCTGCCAATAATATTTAAGAAATAATCAGTTTTATTGCAAGTAATAATAAAAATACACCAAAAAACTTGATCAGCTTTTTTATTGATAATTTTTGTGCAATTTGTACCCCCACTTTTGCCATAGGAATGCTCGCCAGCATAATAGTTAATGCCGCAGGTAAATAAATAAAGCCTAAGCAATATTGGGGTAATTGTGGGGTATGCCAACCCGCAATGATGTAGCCAACTGTACCACCGATAGCAACGGGTAAAGTGAAAGCAGCCGATGTTCCAATTGCTTTTCGCATATCTATGCCACATTTTTGTAAAAATGGTACAACTAAAACACCACCACCCACGCCGACAAGTGCAGCAAAAATGCCAATTAAGGTTCCTGCAAATATAAAAATGCTGTTATTAATAGAAATATTTTTACTAGTATGATTTTGTGAAACTTTACTCGCTTGTAAAATAAATTGGCCACTAACATAAATAAGAAAAATGATAAATATCCATTTTAACCAACCCCCTGGAATATAAGGCGTCATATACGAACCACCTAAAGTGCCTATGATACAACCTAAAACCATTTTTCTAAGGATATTCCATTGAATATCATTGTTTTTATTATAAATATAGCTTGAAGATAAACTTGTGCCAATGATGGTTGCTAATGAGGTTGCAATCGCGATATGGTTAACCCAAGCATTACCTAGATTAAAATAATTTAAGGTAAAGATTAAGGAGGGCACTATTAATGCACCACCGCCAACACCAAACATACCAGCTAATAATCCCGCAACAGCGCCTATAGAAAGGAATATAATAAATTCAAGAATCATGTTTAATCCTTAAAGTATGGTAACACTAATAACCCATCTTTTTTGTTAAGTAAAAATTAAGATTAGATAATTGATTCTACTGATCTACCGTTTAATATCATTATCAGGTTTGATTGCAAAATAGTAAATTAAAAGATGACAAGATGGTTAAAAAATCTTATGTTATTTAGCCGACGGTAACGAATAAAAGTTTAAAAATAAATTGACGGGAGTGAATAATGAAAGATCGTTTAAAGTGGATTGATGATTTTGGTTTTTTAGGCGAAACAGCCAGTGGGCACTCGTTAGTTATGGATGGCGGTATTGAACATGGAGGGCGTAATCGTGGCGCTCGCCCTATGGAGCTTTTGTTACATGGTGCAGCAGGTTGTATGGCTTATGATATTATCGCTATTTTAAAAAATAATAAAAAAGATATTCGCGATCTTTGGATAGAAATTGATAAAACTCAAGCAGAATCTTCACCAAAAGTCTATACATCTATTAATTTCCATATTGTGATTACAGGTATCAATATAGATGATCAAGCCGTAGAAAGAGCCGTGAAACTTGCTTCAGAAAAATACTGTAGTGCCTCTATCATGCTAGGAAAAACCGCAAAAATGTCTTATACCTATGAGATTAGGGAATATCACTAAAGTTTATTCTTATAACGAATAATTATAATCTAATAACAAGCTGATCTTAGTGTATTTTGCATTAATCATTTAACATTTTATTAGTCAGAGCAATAAGAGAGTGGTTATGCAACAATTAAGTAAAACTATGCGATTTCGGGATATGGTTATTCTGGGATTGCTTTTTATTGGTCCAGCAGCACCAATAGGGTTATTTGGTGTTTTAGATGCAATCAGTGATGGTGCAGTTGTTTTAGTTTATATTGTAGCAACTTTGATAATGGCATTTACCGCATTTTCTTACGCTAGAATGGCAAACGCTTTACCTCATGCAGGAGCGGTTTATGCTTATTGTTCGATTGGTATTCATGCTAATGTGGGATTTTTAGTCGGTTGGTTGTTATTGCTTGATTATATGTTTATTCCTGCTGTTGCTTACTTATTTAGCGGTATTTCGTTCAACGCCTTAATGCCTGACGTACCGGTATGGGGATGGACTTGTTTGGCGGTTGTATTAACTACCACGTTGAATTTAATTGGCATCAAAAAATCAGCTAAAATTACATTAATTATCTTACTATTTGAAATTATTGTATTGTTTGCTGTGCTATTTGTTGGTATTTGGCTAATAGCAACTAGTGATATTAGTCGAGATTGGTTGAAACCTTTTTGGGGCGGTGATTTATTTAGCTGGGCTAATTTGTTTAATGCTGTATCTATTGCGGTACTCTCTTATTTGGGATTTGATGCTATTGCGACTTTTTCTGAAGAAAACGGTGGCTCCCATAATTTAGTGAGTAAAGCCATTATGAGCTGTTTAATTTTAGCTGGCTGCCTATTTGTAATTCAAATTTATGTTGGTGCTTTACTTAATCCTTATAATCCAGAATATTTGCGTAGTCATCCTGAACTACAGGGTAAAGCTTACTATAATATTGTTAATCAAGAAATTAACTTATATCTAGGATGGGCGCTAAGTTTGATGAAAGCCATTGGTGCATCATTTGCTGCAATGGTTGGGCAAGCTGCCGCAAGTCGTCTTTTATTCAGTATGGGGCGCGATAAGCGTTTACCTTCATTTTTTGCTAAAGTGGGTAAAAAAAGTGGCGTGCCGGCAATGGCTATTTTATGCTCTGCGCTATTTAATTTATGCTTAGTTGTTATTGCCGCCAATCATGATAAAGGATTAGCAACTCTAGTGTCATTTGTTGATATTGGTGCGTTAACGGCATTTATTATGTTACATTTATCTGTAATCGGTTACTTTAAGTTCAAAAAACATTCAAAGGGTTGGCGTTCTTGGGTTTTAAATATCTTTATGCCTATTATTGGTATTATAGTGTTATTACCTGTATTACTACATATTGATAATGATGCAAAAATTGTCGGTGTAATTTGGTTAGCAATTGGTATGATTATTCTCTATTTAAACAAAGAGCAGGCCCAATTAGTTTGCTTAGAAAAACATGAATAATAAGCTTAATACATTTATTGAAGATTTATTGCATCTTAATTAAAATGACAATATTTTCCTATTTTCTTCAGGCGTTATAATAAAATGCTATCAGAAATATTACGTGGCGCGTTAATTTCCGCTAGCCTAATTATCGCTATTGGTGCACAAAATTTATTTGTTCTCAAACAGGGAATATTAAAAAACCATATTTTCTATGTGTCGGCAATTTGTTTTATTTGTGATTTTGTATTAATGTCGATTGGCATTCTAGGGGTGGGCTCTTTCATTAGTCGTAATCCTTTAATCACAAATCTGCTAGCAATATTGGGGGCGTTTTTTTTAATTTGGTATGGTTTTAGTGCGTTTAAAAGTGCAATTAAAGGCACAAGTAATATGCAAATAGAATCTCAAGATGTGAATAATAGCCGTTTAATCAAGGTGGTAGTTGCAACGTTAGCGGTCACTTTGCTTAACCCACATGTATATTTAGATACGGTTGTGATTGTTGGGGGAATAGCTGGCACACTAAATAGTGAACAAAAACTGGCATTTTTGATTGGCGCTGTTTGTGTCTCTTTTGTATGGTTCTTTGGTATTGGTTATGGTGCAAGATTGTTAGCGCCATTATTTAAACAAAAAAAGATGTGGATAATCTTAGATTGCCTAGTTGGCACTGTCATGTTGTACATCGCTTACCGACTAGTTTTTTATGTCGTTTATAACAATTAAAGCTAGAACAGTAAATAGGCTATAGCCTATATGATTCAAAGAGCGTTCGGTCTATTAATAAACATCCTTACTTTGCTCATCAAACATCCATTTAAGATCTTTAAATAATAAAGGCTCTTTTGGGCATTTTTATCCCCCTTGAGAGTAATTATCAAATAACATTATGAAATAATAATGTGACTATTATCACAATTACATGTATTTGTTAAATTATAAGATATCTTCTTTATATAATTAGTGTTAGCTTACATAGTATAAATTTGGATTGTTACTGTACAGCTAATTGTTTATACAGGCAAAACCTAAACATTTTGGTTAATAAAGTGTTTAGGTTTTTTTATATAAGGGTTTTGTTTTATATAAAGGAAAGTTGAAGCGTATGGATTAGTTATAGCGTAGATATAAGATGGTTTATTACAGTTTATTCAATTCAGTTATTTTATAAATTTACTATTAATAAATGCGTAATAGATCACTTAAGGAGAAAACAATGAAAAGTAATATTTTAAAACTAACACTATTAATTAGTGCGGTTCTTACCACAAGTCCATTATTTGCTATTGACCAAGTCAAAATTGAAAGCAATCAATTAAAAAAAATGACTGTGGATGGTCTTGAGTTTAAAGATATGGATAAAAATGGAAAATTAACTCCATATGAAGATTGGCGTTTATCGCCACAGCAACGAGCACAGGATTTGCTTTCAAGAATGTCATTAGAAGAGAAAGCAGGGATAATGATGCATGGCAATGCGCCAAGTGTAAATAATGAAATAGGGCGTGGTGATAAATATGATTTTAAAAAGCTGACTGTTTTGATTCTGAAAGATAAAGTTAATAGCTTTATAACCAGATTAGAAGTTAATCCTAAAGATTTTGCAGAGCAGAATAATCAGTTACAAAAAATAGCTGAATCTTCTCGTTTATCCATTCCATTGACAATAAGTGTTGATCCTAGAAATACGTTTTATTATGGTAATGAGTTAGGTATAAAAAGTGGTTTTAGTCAGTGGCCTGGAACATTAGGCATGGCGGCTATTGGTCGTGAAAAAGATATCAATGAATATGGCGATATTATTCGTCAAGAATACCGATCATTAGGTGTAACGCAAGCCTTGTCACCCATGGCCGATTTAGGTACAGAACCGCGTTGGGCTAGATTTGAGGGGACATTTGGTGAAAATCCTGAGTTAAGCAAAAAAATGGTTCGTGGTTATATATCTGGAATACAAAATGGTAGCAAAGGTCTAAATTCGCAAAGTGTCGCTGCCGTTGTGAAACATTGGGTGGGATATGGTGCTGCCGAAAATGGGTTTGATAGTCATAGTGCTTATGGTAAATATGCGCTTTTTACCCATAAAGATAGTTTAAAAGAACATATTATTCCATTTACAGGCGCTTTTGAGGTAAATGTTGCAGGTGTCATGCCAACTTATTCTATATTAAAAAATGCTCAGTTAGGTGATCATAAGTTTGACGCTGTTGGCGGTGGGTTTAATTCATTTTTATTGCAAGATCTATTACGTAATACCTATCAGTTTAAAGGTGTTGTTATAAGTGATTGGAGTATTACTAATGATTGTAATGATGTTTGTGTCAATGGAACAGCTCCGGGGGGTAAACCTAAAGTTGAAGGCATGCCATGGGGAGTTGAGGATCTTACTAAAGAGCAACGCTTTATTAAAGCTTTTCATGCTGGCATTCAACAGTTTGGCGGGGTTAGCGATAGTTCAATTATTGTAACTGCTGTTAAGAATAAAAAAATTGCCGAAAAAGATATCGATAAAGCCGTTTTAGCGATTTTGATTCAAAAATTTTCTCTAGGTCAATTTGAAACACCATATGTAGATCCAAACAAAACAAGTATTGTTGGCAACAAAGATTTTCAAAAGATGGCGAGTCAGGCCCAATATAATTCTTTGGTATTACTTGAAAACGCACAAAAAACATTACCACTAAACGCCAATAACAAAATCTATTTATATGGCTTTTTA
Organism: Gilliamella sp. HK2; assembly: GCF_001690265.1. Lineage (NCBI taxonomy): Bacteria > Pseudomonadati > Pseudomonadota > Gammaproteobacteria > Orbales > Orbaceae > Gilliamella > Gilliamella sp. HK2. The sequence goes on along the minus strand of NZ_LZGV01000095.1, from coordinate 229,218 downwards.
CCAAATGCTAAAAATCTGTTAAAGAATAAAGTGAATATTGTTGATAAATTAGAGCAAGCTGATGTGGTTGTTGCCCGAATAAATGCACCTTATGAGCAAAATCATAAAGGTTACTTTTTTGGCTTAGAGCATCATGAGGGATCTTTAGCATTTCCTCCTAAAGATAAAGATATTGAATTTATTGCGCAAGCAAGTAAAACGCATCCTGTTGTTGTTACTGTTTATTTAGATAGACCAGCAATTGTCACTCCATTAAAACAATACGCTAGTGCTGTTATTGCTAATTTTGGGGTAAATGATGAAGTGTTGTTTGATAGATTATTTGATGACAAACCTTACGTAGCTAAAATACCATTTTCACTACCAGACTCGATGGATAGCGTACAGCAACAATCTTCAGATCTGCCTAATGATATGAAAGCACTCTATCCGCTTGGTTATGGTTTAACGCAGTAAGGGATAACGCATTGGCTTTATAAATTATTTTTGTAAATTATTTTGTGTGTTTGCCTGTTTTTAACGCATTCTAATGCACAAAGAAAGCCAATAAACATGGATGAAAAAAGATTAATAGGCTTGATAATAGAATTAGCGAAGATATTAAAACTAAAATATTAAAAATTAAGACGATTTGGGTAATTTTGAATAAATTAAATCATCAAAATTACCCTCAATGCAGAAATAGGGTAATTAATAATGTTGCCGATACAAAGTTATTTTCCCATCCACAAATCATTTATATCATTGCTTGTTTAAATAAAAAGTTATTTATTAGCAATACAATAAGGTCTGAAAAATTCGTTTGGGAATAATCATAATCAAAGAATATTTTTTACATATTTACAAGCATCTTTATGGTTATTTTTACAAGCTTGCTGAAAATAATATTTTGCTTTGTAAATATCTTGTGCAACTCCTTGGCCATTTTGATACATGATACCTAAATAGTATTGAGCTTCCGCATAATTTTGTTGCGCAGAAAGCTGAAACCACGCTAATGCTTTACTGTAATCTTTTGCAAACCATGACCCTTGATAATATAACCAGCCTAAGCTACATTGCGCATCTGGATTGCCAGATTCCGCAGCTTCAGTATCTAACTCAACGCCTTTGGCAAAATCTTTTTTTAACCCACCCAATCCATTGTAATACATATTAGCTAAATTATGTTTTGCCATCATATTGCCTTTTTGGGCTGCTTGCTCATAAAGTTTTCTGGCTGTCGTGTAGCTTTTTTTTACCGCAGTTCCGTTATAATAGAAAACACCTAGATTATTGAGTGCCTCTTTATTACCTTGTTTTGCTGCTTTTTCATACCACTCTTTGGCTTTATAATAATTTTGACTGATACTGTTATCATTTAAATTTTGTTCAATTCCTTTACGATAATGTTTTTTTTCTGCAAATTCGTAAAGTGTCCCCATATTATATTGACCTAGAGCATTACCACTCAATGCTGCTTTTTCATATAACTCTTTTCCTTTTAGTAAATTTTGCTCTACACCTTGACCTGTAGCATACATATAGCCTAAAGCTACTTGGGCATCAGAGTGATTTTGATTAACTGCTTTTTGATACCATTCAATAGCTTTTGCATAATCTTGTTTAACACCTAGGCCATAGTTATACATATAACCTAAATTGTATTGTGCTTCAGCGTTATTTTGTTCAGTTGCTTTTTTATATTCAACATTAAAATTGTATTTTGTATTGAGTTGTGCAAAAACTGAAATGTTTACAGATATTAATAAGCAAATTATCAATGTTAATTTTTTCATTTATCTGCCTGTGTTAATTGGGGAAGATTGTTTTTATTAAAGGATCTTTTTTATTTATTTGCAAGCTTATTTATGATTATTTAATAAGCATAAATATCTTTTTTATCTTTATCTGATTACATATCGATTTATTTTAATGTGCAGACATGTTCATTTATTATTGCTGTCTAGTTTTCAAGTTTACGTGATGGAACGTGAAGATAAAGAATTACAGTATACCGTATAGAAACAAGCACCAAAAAGAATCATAATATTTTTATTCGGATGTAATGAGAAGATCTATATTGTAGAAGATTTCAAAAATAACAAAGAACTATTAGATAAATACCTTAAAAAATGTGAACATGGTTAACTTGATGGTGATAGTTTAAATTGTCAAAACTTTTTCAAAGCTATTTGAAGTTTAAACTTATCAAAACACAATCCTCACGCACGGGATTAATTTAACTAAGAAACTACATTGTGGCTTTTAATATTCTTTGTGATGACGCTTTTATAATAAATTGATTTTTCTTATTTATTATAAATATGTCACCATTTTGAATAGTCATCTTATTTCTTGGCAAAGTTGACTTTGAAAACAGTTTCTGATTTATTTAGGTTAGCTGTAAATGATTTTTTAATAAAACACAATAAAACATTTATCTAATGTTAACCAACGATTGTAAGGAATTTATATGAAAAAAATACTAATATTGATTACTGCCATGTTCTTATTCGGATGTAATGAGAAAACCTATACAGTTGACGATTTCAAAAATAATAAAGAACTACTAGATGAATACCGTAAAAAATGTGAGAACGGTGAAATAGATGGGGATAGTTTAAATTGTCAAAACTCTTTCAAAGTAATAGTTGAACTTAGTAGACCAACTAATACGGGAAAATGGACGGATTAATTTAAAAGTATAAAAGCCACTTATGTGGCTTTGAAAATTTTATCTGTGATCAGTTTATAGACTTAATTTGATTCTTATTCATTATAAACTTAATGTCGCTATTATTTGATTTGAGCCTCATTGGGCTTTAGTCACAACCGCAATCATTATCACTAGCTTGTTTTTTCTTAGCTTGCTGTTTGGCTACAATGGCATTGACCTTTTTTGTTACAACAATTAAATGATCTTTTGCATCAGAATAATTTTGTTCTGCAGCCTTAGCAAACCATTGTTTTGCTTTAAAATAGTTCTTTTTTACACCTGTGCCTTGGTAGTAGAGCATGGCTAATGTATATTGGGCAATTGCATCCCCTTTTTTAGCAGCTTTTGTATCCCACTCAATTCCTTTTGAATAGTTTTGTTTTGTGCCTTGTCCGTTAAAGTACAATAAAGCTAAGCTATGTTGAGCGGCAATATTGCCTTGATTGGCTGCTTTTTCAAACCACTCTTTTGCTTTAATATAGTCAGGCTGTGTTTCTGATTGCTGTTCGAATCCATTTTCGATCCCTTTAAATTGGCGTTTTTTAGCGTATGAACCATCGGCATACATAAGACCTACGTGGTACTGCGCTTCAGCATCATTTTGTTCTGTTGCTTTTTGATACTCTTGATTAAAATCAAACATAGTTTGTTGATCGGCATTTGCCGCAATACTAAAACATAAAACTAGTGATAACGTAGCAAAAAACTTTAGCATACAACTTCCTTCAAAAATAAATACCAAGTATTTTATCGTATTTATTTGTTTAGTATAGCTTAATTAGTTTGTTTCAACCTTAATCGCGATTGTAAAAGAAGTATAATATTGTTATTTATTCAATAATACACTGTAATTAGCCATGACTTTTTAGCTTAGGGAATGAGTATTGATTAGACTTTAAAGCGAAAATAGTAAATTGTGATCTTAACTATTCAGCGCGTTATGAGTTTTATTCGTTTAAGGCAGCACTACCAATTATAACAGTTTATTTTAAATAAATTTGCTAGATACTAGTTAGCATTTCTATTACTTTTCTTACTTGATATTAGGTAATGTCTATCTGCTGAGTGTCAATATGATGAAATGGTGGGTCGTGAGCGATTCGAACGCTCGACCAACGGATTAAAAGTCCGCTGCTCTACCGACTGAGCTAACGACCCATCTAAAGATGGTGGGTGATACCGGGTTCGAACCAGTGACCCCCTCCTTGTAAGGGAGGTGCTCTCCCAACTGAGCTAATCACCCCAAGTGTTTCATTACAGAAACGTCACGGTAAAGATTGGTGGGTGATACCGGGTTCGAACCAGTGACCCCCTCCTTGTAAGGGAGGTGCTCTCCCAACTGAGCTAATCACCCTTACCGTGTGGATGTGCATTATAAGGCACGCCTTATTTCAGTCAACCTTTTTTTTTAAATTTCTTTAAAATTTGCTTTGTTCGATTTAATTTTAAACATTTTTTGGGTAATAGTTCGCAAAAATACCTTTTATCCATTCTTATTTTAAAAAGGACGATTAGGATTAAGCCATGTTGTTAGCTAAAATAAAAAGATAATCCATCATGCTTTTTAATAAAAAACGTATCATTATTTATGTCGAACCTACTATTTTACGTTATAGGATAGTGAACGCAGTTAAGCAACACACTACATCAAATGCTAGCGAAGATCTAATTGTATGGAATTATCAAAATGAGGCTGATTTAGCGGTTTTCATTGATGATCTACAAAAAAAATTTTCTGCTCGTACTGAATTTGAGCTCAATTTAGACATTAATTTAACCCAAATGCAACAACTAGCTTTGCCAGATGTAAAGCTCAAATTCAATGAATTGAATTTATATGTTGAAGCTAACATCCATAAATTATTTCAATTACCAGCTAAAAGCGTGTTTTTTGATTTTGCTTATACAAATGAACAAACAAAACAAATTACTGTGGTGATAGCTGAACGTCATTATATTGAAAATTGGATTAATCTTTTTAATAAGTATGGATTGTTATTAACGTTTGTGGGGTGTGGGTTTGAAAATACTAAAATTAATTTTTTACCTTGGCGGCAAGAGAAGCAAACAAAGCAACAACGGCAACTGATATTCGTGGCGACTAGTGTTATTGGCGCAATCGGTTGCTTGCTTTGTTATTTGTGGATGCAAGCTCAAAACGAGCTACAAACTTATGATGAAAAACGCTTGCAACAACAAGGTATAACACAAAAACTAACTGAAGAACTAATGCATGATTTGCCTAATCCATCATTAAGCCAAAAACAAATTCAGCAATCTTTAGTATTGTTTTCACAGCAGTTACCTTCTGTAATTTGGCTTGATTGTTTTTATTATGAACCACAAAAAGTAAAGATTGAAGGGCAAAGCTTTAGTTATGTTGAGCTAACTAAATTTAATCAAAGTTTGTTAACGCTAAAAAATATAAGCAACAGTCAAGTTAAAACAATCTTATCCAATAAAAATCATTTATTTTTTGAAATGGAAATAATGCTTAGTGAATAGTGATTTTTTTGAACGCCCAATTTGGCAACAATATATGCTTTGTGTTTTATTTGGTTTGGCGTTTTTTGTAATCGTTTATCTGTTGTTTATTAAAGATATTCGGCAACAAGCACAGCTAGCAGTCGAGTCATATCAGCAAATAGTTATTGAAAATGAGCAATTACAAGCAAAAGCTAGTCGTTATCAGGCAAGTAAAAATACTTTATATAGTTTGATATCAGATAGGGAATTCGCATTGGCGATCGAGCAAAATCATCTTTCATTAGTATCTTTTAAGCATTATCAAACAGATAAAACAGCTAATTGGGAGATTGAGTTAGAGGGGAAGTTTTTTGATTTTATGAATTTAATTTCATCATTAACCGATGATTTTTACTATCTTGATTTTAAAAATCTTAAAATCAGCAAGCAAGATCAGCAGTTACAAATAATGTTTACTTTATTGTTTGAAAAGGACTATCAATGAAGCCCTATCTTTATAAATATATCGTTTTATTTTGTGCTATCTGTTTTGAGTTAAAAGCTAATATCCTGTTGGAAAGCGATCCTTTTCAACAACATTACCGAGTTTCTTGTAGTGAACAAACAACATTACTACTTGAGCAAATTCAAGCTTGGCATTTTAGAGGGTTTATGAAACAAATTGATCCGAATTATCAACAAATTTGGTTAGCTTCTGATAATCATTGGCTAGCAATAACTGATAATACAGTGCCAAATGTTTTGTTTCCTTGGTATGTACAATCTTCACTAAACGATAAAATAATATGGCAAGCAGATTTACCTGATTATTGCCATAATATTGTATTATGGACGATGTTGCTAAATGAGTAATAAAATTGCCGAAAACAAAAAATATCAAGATTTACAATTGGTTATTTACATATTAACTAAGGTTAAAAGCCGTTTGCTGATAGTATTTATATTTTTAGCAATCAACACAAATGTTAGTAATGCCAATATACTCCCATCATCAAACGCTGATCAGCAAAAAAATATTTCAATGGCATTTTATCAAACGGATATTGCAATTATCTTGCAAGCGTTAGCCGATAGTAAACAAATGAACCTGGTTATGTCAGAAGATATATCAATTAAACAGACCATTAAACTCAATAATGTTGATTGGCATAAAGCGCTAAAAATCATATTAGATTCAGCGAATTTACAAGCAGAAATTGATGATAATATTTTGCTTATTTCTAAAGCGATAGATCCTGAAATTTTATTGCAAAAACAACAATCAGAACAAAGAGAAAAAGAATTAAACCAACCTATTAGTTCTTTATTTATAGCTGTTAATTATGCAGATCCAACAACTTTAATTGAAATGATTCAACAGCAAGATTTGTTATCACAACGAGGCCGGGTTACATTTGATAAACGGACCAATTCCCTCGTTATTGCTGATGTGCCAAAACAATTTGCAAATATCAAAAAATTAGTTAAAACACTGGATAAACCGATGCCCCAAGTTCATATCTCAGCGCATATTGTTACCATGAGTGATGAAAGTATGTCAGAACTGGGTATTAAATGGGGGTATGAAGGGTCTTCATCGCAATTATTAGATAAGTTTGATGTTGGGCTTGGGGTCAGCCATTCAACCTCTACAGTTGGTTTTAATTTAGCTAAACTATCGGGACATTTACTCAATTTAGAGCTGTCAGCGCTTGAATCTGAGAATCAACTTGAGATTATAGCCAGCCCTAATTTACTTACAGCTAATCAAAATATGGCGTCGATAAAACAAGGTACTGAAATTCCTTATGAGGTTTCTAGCGGTAGTAATGGTGCTACTTCAATTGAATTCAAGCATGCTGTTTTGGGGTTAGAAGTGACACCTAAAATATTATCTGATGAGCTTATGGTTTTAGATTTGTATATCACGCAAAATACGGCTGGGCGTTCAATAAAACGTAGTGATAACGGTGAAGTATTAGCTATTGATACGCAAGAGATTAAAACACAAGTTCAGATAAAAAATGGAGAAACCGTTGTATTAGGTGGTATAGTTCAACAAGTTAATACTAAAAATAAGCAAAAAGTGCCTAGTGCTGGGGACATACCATTAATTGGTCGCTTATTTAAACACAATAGTAACAAACAACAAAAACGTGAGCTGGTTATTTTTATTACACCACAATTGGTTGAGTAAATGTCAATGGAGTTGTATTATATTTTAACTTGTTTTAGCTTTGGCTTTGATAAGTAATTATTGTTTTAAAGTCTATAATTTTAGTCGTTATTATTACCATTTATTATAAAAGTAGAGAATATTATGCATGTTGTTGCTTCTGATCTAGACGGTACTTTATTAACACCTGAACATAGCTTATCGCCTTATACCAAACAAGTTCTTCAAGCGCTTCGTAAAAAAGGTATCCATTTTGTTTTTGCAACTGGTCGGCACCACATTGATGTTGCCCAAATGCGGGAAAATATGGAAATTGATGCTTTTATGATTACTTCTAACGGTGCGAGAGTGCATGATAGTGCGGGCAATTTAGTTTTTAGCCAAAGTATTGAGCCATCGCTTGCTTGTGAAATAGCTAAAATGAGTATGGATGACCCTTTAGTTTATACTCATTTATATCGTGGTGATCATTGGTTAATCAATAAAGAAGATACATTTTCATTAGAATTTTACCAAGACACCCAGTTTACTTATCAGTTATTTAACCCACTTGATTTTGATACTAATGATATTGCTAAAATTTATTTTACTACTACTGACGATGCGCTTTACCCACATTTGGTTCAGTTAAAAAATCGGTTAGAAGCAAAATTCGGTAATAAAATTAGCATTGCCTTTTCAACATTAAATTGCCTTGAAGTAATGGCTGAAAATGTGTCTAAAGGTAGTGCATTGAAAAAGGTTGTTGAAAAACTAGGCTACAGTTTACAAGACAGTATTGCTTTTGGTGATGGCATGAATGACTACGAAATGCTAAAAGCTGCCGGTAAAGGTTGCATAATGCAAAATGGCAGTGCTGAGCTAAAGGCATTGTTACCAAAATTAGAGGTTATTGGATCAAATGCTGAAGAGGCTGTGCCACATTACCTAAGTAAATTATTTTTATAATGATCAGATTCAAAAAATGAATATAATTTTTGATAAAGAACTCAATACATTAGGACTGCGCTGTCCTGAACCGATTATGTTAATCAGGAAAGCAATTCGAGATCTGGCTATCGGGCAAGTCCTTTATGTGATTGCCGATGATTTGGCGACGACCCGTGATGTTCCTAGTTTTTGTCGCCATATGGAGCACCAATTGCTGTCATCACAAATAGAGTCTCAACCTTATCAGTACTGGATTAAAAAATCACATTAGTTAAACAGCTATTTTGATGAAAAATTTTATAAAAAAAGTACGTGAGTTAAGTTAGATCAACTTGTTTTAGGTAAAAACGTAATGCACGCCAGTCATTGGCTTGAAGATTATCGGCCATTAACAAAAGTGTACAGTGCTTACCGTCATGTCTGGATTTTAAATTCAGGATAATAACATAGCGGAATATAAGCGGTGTATGCATTAAATACCAGCGCTGTTTATGCCAATAAATTTGATTGATAGTGTGAAATAACACAAATTCACCTTTAATTGTTTTGAAATAACATAGGCTATGCCACCATTGAATTATTAATAAGATTAGAATAATAAAGGTATAAGTATTTAAGGATGTATTAGCAAACATGACTAGACAAAGCATCATAAGTATTGAATAAAACAGAGTTGAAATCATTAATTGTAGCTTGGATACGTTAAGTTTTATGCTCCACATAATGTAAGATGTATTGGGTTAAAATAGAATTATTTCACGATTTCTTTAAAAATTGCTTAAAATAATGCTAAAGATGGGAGATAATGCACACAATTTTAGTGTGTTTTAATGGGTGAGCGATCAATCATTAGCATTTTCTTTTAATGTCAATGTGAAGATCCTTATCGAAAGATAGGTTGAGTAAATTTGGCGCAGAGATAACTCTGATGCCATTATTTTTGCCTCAAAAATTTAGATAGGAAAGATTTGTGATATTAATTAAAGTGTTAAAATTTCTTCTAAAATTATTCATCGGTTTATTTCTTTGTGGCTTGGTTATTGGTATTGCTGGTTATGCTTATTATTCTAAAGACCTTCCGGACGTTACAACATTAAAAGATGTTCGATTACAAACGCCAATGCAAGTATTAAGTAAAGATGGCGAGCTAATCGCTACCTTTGGTGAACGTCGTAGAACCCCATTAAAATATAACGAAATTCCTCCAATTGTGGTTAATGCCGTTATAGCAACCGAAGACGCTCGTTTTCATGAACATTTTGGTATCGACCCAATTGGTATTGCTCGAGCGATGTATATTGGTTTAAAACATAAAGGGTTTTCTCAAGGTGGTAGTACAATCACTCAGCAAGTCGCAAAAAACTTTTTCTTAACTCCTGAAAAAAGCATAACCCGTAAAGCTAAAGAAGTAATTTTGGCTATTCGTATGGAAAAAGAGTTATCGAAAGAAGAAATCATGGCACTGTACCTTAATATGATTAATTTTGGTTCTAGAGCATATGGTGTTGCAGCGGCATCTTATACATTTTTTGGTAAAACACCAGAACAGTTAACCATTGATGAAGCTGCTTTATTAGCAGGCTTACCAAACGCGCCATCTGCGTTTAACCCTATTTCACACCCTGATCGTGCATTGGCTAGACGTAATTGGGTGTTAGGTCGTATGTTAGATCAATCCTATATCACTCAAGCTGAATATAATGAAGCGATTACAAAACCTTTAGGAGCAAGTTATCACTCACCACAAATTGAATTTTCTGCTCCTTATGTAGCTGAAATGGCGCGCCAATTTATGTACGATAAGTTTGGTGAAAATGCTTATACGGACGGCTATAAAGTCTATACGACTATCTCGAAAACAGATCAAATAGCGGCTACTGAATCAGTACAAAAACATATTATTGATTATGATATCAGGCATGGTTATCGAGGTGCTGAAAAAGTATTATGGAAGCAAAATGAAACGCCATGGAATTCGGAGCAAATTCAACAAACTCTTGATAAATATATTTGTTATAGCGGTATGTGCCCAGCGGTTGTCATGACTTCATCAGATAAAGAAGCAACGGCTGTATTATCTGATAAAAGTAATATTACTATTACATATCAAAATATGAAATGGGCTCGACCATTTATTAGTGATACTCGGCAGGGGGCATTTCCTAAAAAGGTGTCTGACACGTTAACAGCAGGACAACTAATTTGGGTGAAAAAATCTGCTGATAATTGGGAGTTAGCACAAATCCCAGCAGTTAATGCTGCTTTAGTATCGCTTGACTCAGATAATGGCGCCATTAAAGCAATTGTAGGCGGTTATGATTTCAATTTAAGTAAATTTAACCGAGCAACTCAAGCGCTTCGACAATTAGGTTCGAATATTAAACCGTTTATTTATACTTCAACGTTAGAGCAAGGTTTAACAATGGCTACACTTCTTAATGACGCGCCAATTGTCCGCTCTACAGGTAGTGCTACATGGCGCCCGAAAAACTCGCCGCCTAATTATGCTGGCCCATTACGTTTAAGAATAGGGCTAGGTATGTCTAAAAATGTAATGATGGTAAGAGCCTTGCGTGCAGTTGGTATTGATTATGCTGCGACTTATTTAGAGCGTTTTGGATTCCCTAAAGAAAATATTTCACATAATGAATCGTTAGCGTTAGGCTCTGCTTCATTTACACCGTTACAAGTAGCAAGAGCATATTCTGTTATCACTAATGGTGGTTATTTAATTACCCCATACTTAATTGAAAAAATAGAATACAATAATGGATCTGGTACAATTTATCAGCATCAACCGGTGATTGCTTGTCAAAATTGTAATGATGATGTTGTTACAGAAGAAGCAAAATCAATATCATTAGATAATGTTGAGAATGAATCTGATGGATCTGATAATGAAGAACCAGAACAAGCCAACCTTAAATCAGATGATAATATCGTATTGCCAGATATAAACCTCGATAATAAAACGATTGATGTAACGCCAAAATATGCACCGCATACGGTAAATAGTGGAATCGCATTTATTATGAAAGATGGTCTTCGCTCTATTGTATTCGGTGGTTCAAATTGGCAAGGTACTGCATGGCGTGTAAAAGCATTGGGCAGGAAAGATGTTGGCGGTAAAACAGGAACGACCAATGCATCTAAAGACGTTTGGTTTTCTGGATTTGGTGGCAATATTGTAACGACTGTTTGGATGGGATTTGATGATCACCGGCGTGAGTTAGGGCGAACTTTCCGAGCTGAAGCAGGGGCTGTGACTGCAAATCCTGTATGGGTTGATTATATGAAAGTTGCCCTAAAAGATGTACCAATAAGAGAAGATGTCAAACCAGAGAATGTCATTTCTGTTACTATCGATGAAAAAACAGGATTACTGCCTCAATCTGGCTCTAAAACAATGTCAGAATATTTTATCAAAGGGACTGAACCAACAAGTTATGCTACGCAGGAAGTTGGTACTAGTGTAACAGATTCAGAGGGTAATACTTCAGAGCTTTTCTGATAAAGGATTTAAAATGAATGGTTCAATAAGAATTATTGGCGGAAAATGGCGTGGGCGTAAATTGCCAGTTTTAGACAAACAAGGGTTGCGTCCAACCACGGATCGTATCAAAGAAACTCTATATAACTGGTTAATGCCAGTGATACATGATAGTGATTGTTTGGATTGTTTTTCAGGGAGCGGCTCATTAGGATTTGAAGCCGCATCGCGAGGCGCTAAAAGTGTTACCTTGCTTGAAAAAGATAAGCAAGTAGCACAACTACTTAATAAAAACAAACAGCTTATTGATAAAGATACTATCAATGTCTATCATACTGACACCTTACAGTGGTTAAATAAGCCTGCTGAAAAACAGTTTGATATTGTATTTATCGATCCACCATTTCATCAAGCATTGGTAGCAAAAACGGTGAGTGCGCTTGGTAATAACAACTGGTTAAAACCATCAGCTTATATTTATATTGAAACAGAAATAGGGCATGATTTAACAGCTTATATTCCAACTCATTGGCATTTGCATCGCGAAAAAACTGCTGGGCAGGTTCACAGTTATCTTTTTATACAAGAAGGCATTTAATGTTTATATTTATTGGTAAAGTATTATATTCGTTTATATGGTTGTTTTTATTATTTAACCTTATTCACCCTTATCCAAAGCCAGCCAATGTGGTCGCCAATGTTGGTTTAATTGCGTTTGCTGTTACTCATGGTTTGCAAGCGTTGATGTTAAATTCTACCATGACCAATCAAGAAAAGCAGCAAGACAAATTTAAAGTATTACGTTTGTTCTTATTTGGTGTTTTTGAATCACTTAGCTGGAAAGATAAAAAATGAAAGCAAAAATAGTTGCCAAATAAAAAATTTTTTGTATAATGCTCTCCACTTCTTCCGAAGTATTCAAATAAGCGGGAATAGCTCAGTTGGTAGAGCACGACCTTGCCAAGGTCGGGGTCGCGAGTTCGAACCTCGTTTCCCGCTCCAATATAACATCACAGTATTGTAATACTCGCCAAGAAAATGGGTAAATGCCTTCTCTAGAATATAAGTAAAAATCATACGAGAATACATTATAGTACCGAAAGTTTAGGACAGATTATAAACAATAGACGGTGAGTTATGCCTTATCTAATATGCAGCTTGCTAAAAAACTGAAAATGACAAATAGCATCTTAAAAAAGTGTCAGTGTGCTTTATCAATAATCCAAATCGGTGAAGTATAAATATAGGGAACAACATTTGTCATAGCATTTTGTACCTCCGATCAGCCGTCAATTAAAGATTAGCGTGCCAGATTATTACACTTGGCGTAAACGTGAATCAAAATCAAATCGGTTATTTGATAATATCAAAACGCTCTATTAGCAACATAAAGTACGGTTAAGCTCACCAATCAGGGAGATAGGTTATGCGGTGTCAAAAAGAACGGGGAATCGAGTATGATAAAAGTCATTCAGAAAAGCTATTGATTTTATTGAAGTTTTTTAAGTGGTAACAAATGGTAACATTAATCCTTTTGCAGCAAGACTATTTTATGATGTACAGGCCAATATACTATGTACTAGCTCAAACCTAATCTGACAGTTACCAGTTTTTATTGGGTGTCTGTCAGGTTAAATCTGGTTCAGATTTTTTCCCAGATCCGTTTTCCATCAAGCAATGTTTAAATTGGTGTTCGACCACAGCACATTTTTCCCTGATGAGTTCGTTCATTATTGTAATAATGCAGCCAATTGTCCAGATCTGTTTGGAGTGTTTCTAAATCTGAATAACGCTTTTTTACGGAATGTCACCATATAAAACTCATGTAAAATAGTTTTATGAAAGCGCTCGCAGATCCCATTCGTTTGTGGCAACATAGCTTTTGTCTTAGTATGGTCAATATCATTAATCGCCGGATAAAGTTGATAATCATGCTTTTCAATTGTAAATACCCCAAACTTAGTACACAACTCACGTAGAAAATTAAGCAGCCTGTTTTAGTGTTTTGTATTCAATCGGTGTCATGTTATTTAGTGCCTCATACGGTCTTTCGGTGTTATAAAGGGTTAGCTATTCTTCGATTACCTTTCTTGCTTGTTCTAGATTATTAAATAGGTATAAATCGAGCACCTCAGTGCGATAGGTACGATTAAATCGTTCAATATAGCCATTTTGATATGGGCTACTAGGCTCTATATAATCAATGGTTATATCATGTGATTTAGCCCAGTTTATCCAAATAACGAGTCGCTCTACCTGCGGGTAAACTCACGCCAATATCAATGCCTAATGCCTCGTAATAATGACTGAATGATTTTTTTTAGCGCCTATGCCTACGTTTTACGTGCCTTTGTGGGCACTAAAGCTTTTTTATGATTTCTTCCTGGAGCTGTGATTTTAAACTTAGCTCAGCAAACATCTGTTTAAACTTACGGTTTTCGGCCTCCAGCTCCTTTAAGCGTTTAATATCCGACGTTTCCATTCCGCTCTATTTTTCCCGCCATTTATAAAAAGTTGAATTACCCATGCCCTATTTACGGCACAACTCTTTAACGGGAATACCTGCCTCTGCTTCTTTTAAAATAGATACGATTTGATGTTCAGTCATTTTTTTCATAATTGAATCCTCTTTTACTTTTATCAGAGAATTTTATAATTTTTTGCTGTACTATTTTAGGGGGTAGTTACAGGATTGCTGCGGGGAAAAATGCGGTTGAGAATAATAATTTGTGTGTTACCGATTCCTGTAAATATCGCTATGGTGATGTAAGAATGATAGGTGGTGGTGGTGCTATCGTTGGTGGGGTAGTAGTCGGTAGTGCAATTCTAGCAGAAGAAACGGAATCATTTCAAGAATAGTTGATGACAGGTAGAGATGGCGTTCTTATAAAATCTGATGATGATTCATCAAATGATAATAACTCGCCAAATAAAGAACAAGAAGACTCAAGCCCTGCTGTGGCAAACGGAGCCCCAGGATTACCGCCTGATGATGACGGAGATAATGATAAGCGACAAAATGAAAATAGCCAAAAATATCAAAAACAAAAACAACAAGAGCGATTTGACGAATTAAAAGATATCTACGATAAAAATAACCCTACCACAGATTTAAAAATTGATGGACAATTAATTAGGCAAAATGGTGGTAATCGTTATACAACTCGAATTTACGAAAGTCAAAATTTGACCGATAAACAAATATATAATTATGCGGAGGAACTAGCTGGACAGCCATTAACCAAAGTTAGAGATGGTATTTATACAGCACGATTACAAGATGGTACAAATATTACATTAAGAAATGTGTCGAGTTCTAATACTGGTGCACGTTGGACCGTTGAAATAAGAAATAGTCAAGCATTAGCTAGGTTATATAGGGGATTGCATGATAAAGTTGAAATTAAATTTAGATAAATATTTTATAAAGAATCAAGAAGAATACAATGAAATAGTTGAATGCTCTAGATTACAGTCTTTTAATGGGTTATGGGCATATACTTCACCAAATATGCTTTCAGCTCTAAAATCTAATGAAGAAAAATTTCCATTTCAAGAGAGAAAAGAACTCTTTTTTTATTTTGTGAAAAGATTATTAAAAGAAGGTCGGCTTAAATTAGCAAAAAATGGTCAGTTATTAGGAGGCTCAATCGATGAACAAGTCAAACTGTTTTATGATGCTTTTCCAAAAACAGAAGACGGCATGTTTGATAAACAAAAACTGATGGATGATTATTGGTTTTTTGATGAGTCTTGTCCAGCAGAAGCGGTGTGGGTTAATGAAGATGGTTCGTTAGAGTGGACTTAGTTTGCTGAGTTGTTTAAGCTTCTTGTAAATTTTGGGCATTAAATAGTTAAGGGTGATAGTTAATTTGTTAACCTGACATACCTTATAAAACTTTTATTTATTTGGTGGCAGTTAACACTGTCACCAAGTCCTCTAATAATAACTGAAGAATAATAGTTTTAAATTGATTTTTACACATAGTGCACTTGTTTTTGCCTATTCAAAATACAAAATAACACGCCAATCTACCGTTTTACTCACAAAAATTGGTCAGAAAAGATATTGATTTTATTTGGTTTTTTATTTTAAGAATGATAGCTAAGAATAACATGAACTCTTTTACAACATCATCGACCTAAAAGGTGTAAATACCCCAAACTTAGTACACAATTCATGTAGAAAAACATTAGGAATTTTTACGGTTATTGGTTATGAGGTGATAGATGCAAGTATAAATAATAATTCACCAAATAAAGTATAAGAAAACTCAAGCTCTACTGTGGTAAACGGTGTCCCAGGATTACCGCCTGATGATGACGATGATAAAAGTGATAGGAATAACATCTCAAGAGATCCTAATGAAATTAAAAATACTTATAATTCTATTAAAGATTCACCTAATTATCCAAAAGGGTTTAGAGATGTACAAACTGGAACAGTTAATAATACAGTTAAAGATAAACCTTTGTTGGAACAATTAAGAAAAATTGAATCAGGGCGTTGGAGCAAGGTTTATAAAGATGGATATGACGCTACAGGAAAATAAAGTATCAATTCACTATTTTCGTAGCCAAAGTGGTAGAGTTTTTAATGTGAAAGTCAAAACAGATTGGAGCAATTTATAAAATGAAGCTATATTACAGTATTGATAAAGAGCAATCAGAAAAGTTTGTTGATCTTTTTTTATTAGGCACTCTATATGCGTTAAAAAATAAAGTAATTTCGATTGATGAGGCAGAGGGGTTTATTTTTACTCCAAAAGTATCAAAATTATTATCCCAAAATAATTTTACAAATGACTTATCAAACCTAATTATTGATGGTTGTGAGCTTGAAGACTATGAAAGCCTATTGCCTGATAAATTAGACGATAGAATTGATGAATTAATTGTTAATGTAATAAATATGATTAGAAAACAGCCTGAATTTGGTCGATTAATTAATAAAAATATTTCTATTCATACTTCTGAAGCATCAGGTAGTAACCATTATCCTAAATAGCACAGAAAAAAGTAGAAAGTTCTCTATGCTAAAAGTAAGAGGGAATTTAGTTATAAAAAATGACTGAACATCAAACCGTATCTATTTTAAATGAAGCTGAGGTTGGTATTTCCGTTAAATAACTGTGCCGTAAATATGACATGGTGTGTCAGTTCAAACTTAATCTGACACGCCTTATAAAATTTTTATCTATCTGGTGGTAGTTAATTTTTCTATCAAATCCCAACCAAAATAAAACGGTATAGACTCCTGAATTATTTTTACAAAACGAAGCTGTAACTATCCTCTAACTTCCGCTTTAAAGGCAATGCCAACTTTAGCCGAGAGCGAGAAAATGCGGACGGTAGTGCTTGGACAGAAAGCGTGATTGATGCCAAAAACAAGCTCACCATCAAAACGGGCAACGATACTAACCTCATCGGCGGACAATTAAAAGGCAACACGGTCAACATGGATGTGGGTAACAACTTAAACATCCAATCACTGCAAGATACGGACGGCTATGATTACGAAAAAATCAGTGCTTCGGTCAGTGGTAGTGGTGGCTTTAGTGCCAACGGCTCATTATCGAGTATGGACATCGACAGCAAATGGGCAAGTGTCACCGGCCAATCGGGTATTTTTGCCGGCAAAGGTGGTTTTGACATCAAGGTAGGTAACAACACCGACCTAAAAGGAGCGGTAATCTCCTCAGAAGCAAAAGACACCAGTAAAAACCGCCTTGATATAGGCACAATCAGCTTTAGTGATATCAAAAACAAAGCCGAATTTAACGTCAGCCATATCTTGGTCAGTGGAGGCACAGGTGGCGCGAGCGCTCAAATGGCGTACCATAACAGTGAAAAAGATTCAAGCATTACCCATTTAGCGATAGAGCAAGGTCAACTCATCATCCGCAATCAGGACAAACAACAACAGGATATCAACGCATTAAGCCAAGATACCGAGAATGCGAACCACACGCTAAAACCGATTTTTGTAATGGCACAACTTGCTCAATAGAAGTGAAAAATTATAATATAGAAAAATATTCTGATAATCTGATTAATAATATTTCTAAACAAGCCATTGAACGACAAAGACATTTACCAAATGGTATGCAACAACAAGTTCGGATAGATGTTAGAGGGCAGCATTTAACGCCAGCGTTAGAATTTAAAATAATACAAGGAATCATTCGAAAATCTAACGGAATCATTAAACGAGAACAAATTGAATGTTTAAAAGATAAAAGGTAATTAAATAATGTTAATAACTATTGGTATTAGAGGTGGGAGCTCTGTATTTATTCTAGGTACGGACAGTGATATGAAATTATTTTTTGATTGTATTTCATATTATCTGCAACCCAAATACCCCGAAGAAAATTGGTCTATTTTAACAGACCGTTTATATCGTCGATATTTAAAATTAGAAGAGCTAGATACGGCTGAATCTTTAATGAAATTGGTTGAGGAAGAGTTTAAACAGTTAGATAGAGAAGCCATTGATTGGGGTCCTATTTTATCAGGTAAAGCCAAAAGTGATTTAGACAGAACAAAATCAACTTTATATGATATTTTTAATGGTTATTTTTATGCATTTCATTATTGTGTTGAATCTGCCAAAATAAATTATGAGGGCTTTAAATCAGATCCGGATTATGAGTATGAACCAGTAATGGTGGCTATAACTACATTACCTTACTCAATAAGTTATAAATATATACCTTTATCTGTTTTTGATAACTTAGGCGCGGATGAAAAGCCGATTTGGTGGACAGGAAAAATTCCTAAATAGCGAATGTTTTTTTGATTTATTGGTTTTCAGCTTTGGCAAGATATCGCTGAGCTGAAACCAACATCTCATAAAAAGGCAAGAAACAATCTAAAACAAGCTCAACAATAACCCAAAACCAAATCCAACCAAACAAAAAACCAAAACGAAACGGTATAGACTCCTGAATTATTTTTACAAAATTGGTTGTAATTATCCTCTAACTTCCGCTTTAAAGGCAATGCCAACTTTAGCCGAGAGCGAGAAAATGCGGACGGTAGTGCTTGGACAGAAAGCGTGATTGATGCGAAAAACAAACTCACCATCAAAACGGGCAACGACACTAACATCATAGGCGACCAATTAAAAGGCAACACAGTCAACATGGATGTGGGTAACAACTTAAACATCCAATCACTGCAAGATACGGATCACTATAAAACCAATTATAAGCGGGTTCGCCGACATTGAGCTGATGGCTGGATATCACCAGCGCAATACCCAAATCCGTATTACCTTAATAACGCATTGATATCGGCGAGTATAGTCTCATATTTTGGCGAGGATTAGTTATTATTAGGTTAAGTTGATATAAACGCTGATATAAAAGACAGAACAAGCGCCCTGTCTTTTATTTATCTATTTATTCTAGCGCTTTACCTTTTGTTTCAGGTATTAAAAAGACAAATGCAGCTGCTGATAATAAGTAAGCCGCTGAAAGTAATGCAAGTGCATAGCTAGTTGAGTATATTTCGGCTAAATAAGCGATAAGCACTTGGGATATTCCCGCGATACCTCGCCCAACGTTGAAGATAATATTTTCGGCGCTTGAGCGTGCATCAGTTGGATAATGTTCAGCAAGCAATGCACCGTATCCGCCCATCATGCCATTGACAAAAAAGCCAATGACTGAGCCAAATATGATTAATATCAACATATCCGTTTGATGGAAATAGAACCAAATCGAAACAGCTGAAATGAATAAAAATAGGATATAAGAAGGGCGACGGCCAAATTTATCACATAACCAGCCAAAAATTAAGATCCCTAATGACATGCCAATGGTGGTTGAAATGGTCCAAAACATGGTGTTTTTAAACGGTAATTTGAGTTCTGTTGCAATCATATTTGGCATCCAAACCATCAGCCCATAAAAGCCGAAGTTTTGTACAGCACAAGCAATGGTTAATCCTAGTGTTGTTGCTGTAGTTCGTGGAGTTTTAAATAATTTACCTATAGCAATTTGGTTTTTGTTTTGGTTTTTTAGATTTTGCCATATTTCTGGCTCTTTTAATCCATTACGTGTCCATGCAACAAATAGAGCAGGTAGAACCCCCATGGCAAACGCCCAGCGCCAACCATAAACTTCACCAATAAAGTTTACCGTTAGTGCAGCCAAAATGATACCGACTTGAAAGCCTAATGCCACAATTGATGTGGCTCTTGAACGTTTATGTTTAGGCCAGCTTTCAGAAACTAAGGTCATACCAATGCCGAATTCGCCACCAAGTCCAAGCCCACTTAAAAAACGGAATATCAAAAAACATTCATAGTTAGGTGAAATTGCACATAACCCAGTAAAGAGGGAGAATATCAAAATTGTCCATGAAAAGACTTTTACTCGTCCATATTTATCTGCAAGCACCCCAAATAAAATACCACCCAATACTGCGCCAAGTAAGGTTACTGATGTTAAAGTTCCTAAATCTGTTTTTGTTAGGTTAAAACTGACTGAAATTAGGTTAAAGCAGACGGCTAAAATCATCATATCCATGCCATCCAGTGCATAACCTACTGTGGATGCAAAAAGTGTTTTCTTTTGATATGGGGTTGTGTGTTCACTTTCAGCTTGCGTGGCGAAGTCTACGTCAGGTTTCATGTTTACCTCTAGTTATTAAAATAGATAGTTACTTAAAATTTGTGTTTTATGGTGTTTAATTTGTGATTAAACGGCAGGTAAATTATAGCGGGGCAAGTATATACTTAAAACTTATAAAAAGCCAAGTTTAAAGCTTTTAAATTGTATTTTTATCCACCTATTTTATTATCGGTGGATAAGTTATGTTATTCTTCAGTAAAATACCAATAGCCTTTGTTGACAAAATCATGCATTACTTGAAGTGTATTTTTGTCTTGTATCTGTTGGTAACATAGTGTGTCTGTTTTACAAAGCAGATCAATAATTGGCATAGGTAAATCAATTTTTTCACCATGAATGTAGCCAAAATCACCCACTTTAAGTATACGAATGCTGGGAACCCGATGTAACTGTGCGCCATTTTTTAGTAGTGATTCAAATTCATAATAATCGTATGGCGTTTCAACTGGGATAATATTTAAATCGTGCATAGGTATTGTAATATGCTTGCCAAACCAGTCGTTGAATAATTTGGGTGTTTTGATTAAGTCGATGAGTTGATCTTGTATTTTTGCAAGTTCATAAGGTTGGATTCGGTACGGATCGTCAGGTAGCTTCAAATCTTTATCTTGATAATAAATAGCTGTTGGTAAGTTATCAATGATATAATCGGCAAAGTTACTTAGCAATGTTTGCGATGTTTGCGTTATAAAACCGACAGAATAACTTAATGATTCACCAATTGATACGCCATTATGTGGACAACCTAGGGGGATGTATAAAATATCACCAGCGGTGATCTCTTCGTCAATGATTGGTTGATAGTCTTCAACATGCAATAATGCTTTGTGTGCACTATATTGCTTATAATTTTGATTGCGATCACCTACTTGCCAACGTCTACGCCCCATACCTTGAATAATAAAGACATCATAATTATCAATGTGTGGTCCAACGCCAGCACCTTGTGTTGCATAAGAAATCATTAAGTCATCAAATTGCCATTGTGGAAGGCATTTAAATGGTTCAATTAAGCGCGCTGCTTGCGTATGCCAATGATCAACGGCTTGAACTAGCAAGCTCCAATGATCTTCACCTAAGTCATCATATTGGGTAAATGGCCCAAATTGCGCGTCCCAGATACCATTTTTATTCGATACGATACGGCTATCTATCTCTTCTTCCATTGCTAGACCTGCTAGTTCATCAGGCGTAATAGGATCAATAAAATTAGCAAACGCTTTACGCAAGATTACAGGCTTTTTTTGCCAATAGTTTGTTAAAAAATCATCCCAATCAATGGCTAATTTATAATTCATTTAATTTTCCTTGCAGATTGAATAATTGACAAAAATTATACGTGGTTTTTTGTGCGATCTGTTCCAATGAAACACCTTTTAACACAGATAAATATTGTGCAACTTCACGAACATAAGCGGGTTGATTTTCTTTTCCTCGGTATGGAACAGGGGCAAGATAAGGAGAGTCAGTTTCGACCAAAATACGATCAAGCGGTACATATTTAGCAACTTCTCGCAGATTTTCGGCATTTTTAAAGGTGATAATCCCTGAAAATGAAATATAAAAACCAATGTCTAATAGTTGTTTTGCGGTTTCGATGTCTTCTGTGAAGCAGTGTAGTACACCTGAATAGACATGCTCGTCTTTTAATATTTTTAAAGTGTCTTGTTTAGCATTACGGGTATGAACAATAATTGGTTTGCTGTACTTTCGACCTAGTCGAATATGTTCTTTAAATATAGTTTGTTGTAATTCTAGGTTGTCTTGTTGGTAATAGTAATCGAGCCCTGTTTCTCCAAGTGCTACAACGTTGTCTTCTTGTGCTAAGATTTCAAATCTTTCCGCATCGTACGTTTCATCATCAAGGTTAAGCGGATGAATTCCACATGAAAACGAGCATTGATTTTTGTAGGGCAAAAGTTGCTTTTTCATCGATTCATAGCCCGATAATGTTGTTGCCACGCTTAAGCAGTGTTTAACATCGTTGTTGTTTGCTTCTTGTAAAACATCTTCGATAGATTTAGTACTAAAATCCAAGCTATCCAAATGACAGTGGGAATCAATTAAAAACATAAAGATCTCTTTTTATTTATCAGAAAGTTGTTCAAAATCACGAACGGGTTTGATTGTGGACCAAGAACGGCAAGCTGGGCATAACCAATAAATGGAATTAACTGTAAATCCACACTTTTGGCATCGATAATTGGGCACTGCTTTTATTTGTTCTCCCACCATGTTGCGTAAAAGTAAAAGACTTTGTTTTGCTTTGCCTTGTTCCGCATCAGCAACATGATAATCCATTAATCGATAAAATCCTTTTAAGTTAGGATGTTTAAGTAATTCACGATACATGTAGTATTGTGCTGCATCTAGACCTTTTTGTTTTTCAATAAGATCGGCAAGCATTAATTCAGCTACACTGCCAGAGTCTTGATCGACACATAATTGTAAAAATTGCTGAAATTCATGTTGGTTATTTAATTTTAAATAGCACTCTTTTAATAAAGGTAACGCTTCGCCAATAAAGGCTTTATCTTGCTGTAATATTTGTTGAAAACAGTTGATAGCTTGCTCTGTTTTATTTTGCATCATAAAAATTCGTCCTTGCATGAGCGAAGTTCGAGCGCATTTTGTGTCAGCGTTTGCTGATTTTTGTAATAAACTATTTGCTTTGTCAAGCTCATCATTAGCAATAGCCTGTGATGCTAATTCGCAGTAAAATTGTGCAATGTCGGTTTTATATTTTTCATTACCAAGTTTGACCAGTTTTGACGCCATGTTAATGGCATTTATCCATTCGCTGGTTGATTGATAGATGATGATAAGTTGTTGCAATGCGTATTGTTGGAAATCCTCTTCATCAATTAATTGTAAAAACATCTCTTCGGCACGATCGTAAAGACCTGCAACCATATAATCACGACCAAGTTGTTGAATGGCTAATAGTCGTTGTTCAAACGTTAAAGACGAGCTTTCTAATAGCGCTTGGTGAATTCGTATTGCTCTGTCAACTTCTCCCCGTGAGCGAAATAAGTTACCTAATGTTAAATGAGCTTCAAGCGTGCCTTCGTCTTCTTTTAACATGTCTAAGAAAAGATCGACGGCTTTATCTTTTTGGTTAGACAAAAGAAAGTTCAACCCATCTACATATTCACGAGATAGGCGATTAGATTGGTTTAGATGTTTTTGTTTAGCATTTCTGTCACCCATATACCAACCGTATCCAGCCGCAATAGGAAGTAACAGAAATAACAGTTCAAACATAGTAATCTGTTCTTAATGGTTTTTAGTTAAGTTTAATTGTTGATGATTAGCCATGCTTTCATCATATTTTTTTTGTAGCTTGTTCAGTTTTCGTTTTGTTGATGAATGCTGTAATTTAGATTTTATAAAGAAAATACCAGTTAAGATCCAACCAACAAGGAAACCAGAACCAAATAAAATGGCTAATAACACCGATAAGCGGATTTCAGTTTTAGCAACCAAATAATTAAATGTGACAATTTGATCATTGGACGAGCCTATCGCAATTGAGATAGCAAAGATGATAATTATTAATAAAATTGAGATAACAAATTTCATAATGTTGACCTTTCTTTTTTATTTTTAGTTAAAACGTTTTTGTTTATTATACCTGTTTATTTATACAAATTGCTTTGGCCAGTTAATCTATCTATCAAATATAGTGACGTTCGAAAATTACCTTTCTACTATATGCCATTTTCTATTACAAAAACAGCAGATTAATGAAATTATCCATGCAATTAATACGCTTGCTATTATATCAATAGGGCTGTGCATTCCTAATAATAATCGGCTGATTTCAATTAATATCGACCAAATAATCATAACCGATGTTATCACATAATGCTGTTTGAATTTCAGTAATAGCAAAGCTAAAAAAGCCCAAGTTACAGCAAATAAAGTATGCCCAGACGGAAATGAAAAACTAGTTTCATTTTGCCAGTGGTAAGATAACCAACTTGGGATTGTAGATGAATTTTTAAATAATTGCTGGATAAACTCTTTTTTTTCTGATGTCGTTTGTGAATAAAATTGTTGTTTACTAATATTAAATTCTTTTTCCATCCAAAGTACATAAGGCCTTGGTTCAGTTGTTTGTAATTTTAAAAAGTGTTTAATTATTTGCCCACTTAATATTGCGCTAACAAGAAGCAACCATAATAATATAATTTTATTTTTGGTTTTACTGGACTGTAATAGGCAAAAGACTAAAAATAAAATTGTCGATGTAATTATTGCCCAAGGAAAGCTTGCTGTTTCAGTTATTAAGAATAAATATTTAGATGTATTATTTAATGATGCTGGTTGCCAATGCCAATTTATGGCTATAATAATTAAAGGTGCAATCAAGAAAATAGCTAGTATGGCTATTGTTTTTTTTATTACTAAACCCATTTATAAACTCAATTAAGTATAATCTTGCTTAATATTTTAGCATAGAAGATAAATTTATTTTTATAAAATATTTTTTATGTTTTACTTAAAACGGAGACAATAATGCAATTAAAACGTGTTGCACAAGCAAAACTGCCAACGCCATGGGGATGTTTTACTATTGTTGGATTTGAAGAAATTGCAACAAAAAAGGATCATGCTGCATTAGTATTCGGTGATATATCCGATGATACACCAGTTCTTACAAGAATTCATTCTGAATGCTTAACTGGCGATGCGCTTTTTAGTTTACGCTGTGATTGTGGTTTTCAGTTAGAGGCAGCTTTAAAACAAATTGCAAAAGAAGGCAAAGGTGTTTTAATTTACCATCGCCAAGAAGGACGTAATATAGGTTTACTAAATAAAATTAGGGCTTATGCGTTACAAGATCAAGGTTTAGATACTGTTGAAGCCAATGAAAAGTTGGGTTTTGCAGCCGATGAACGTGATTTTACTCTATGTGCTGATATGTTGACGTTATTAGGTGTATCTCAGATACGTTTATTAACCAACAATCCAGAAAAAATAAGAGTGCTTGAACAGTCTGGAATTAAAATTACGCAACGTGAGCCATTGGAAGTTGGCGAAAATCCTAATAATGAACACTATTTAGAAACAAAAGCAAGCAAGATGGGGCACTTACTTCATTTGCATCACTGTCATTGTAAACATTAAGCTATTTGGTTAAATAGCGGTCAATTCATTTATGATTGAATGTTTATAAAACAGTAAAAGTTGTTAGAATAAAAAATCTCAAATGTTTTATATTTGAGATTTTTTTACAAAATGTAATATAAGAGCGATTTTAACTTATTGATCTTGTCTGTTTTACCAATAATTTTTTAATGTTAATATCAATCTTTATCACTGCGCAGCACGCCACCATTAGCGATCTGATCTTTTGATATTTCGTGCATGATAATTTGTACGGCTTCTGGCTTGCAGTTGAGGGTTTCAACAATAGCATTAGTGACGCGTTTTGCCATTTCTCTTTTTTGCTCTATTGTACGACCTTCTAAAAAGTCGATAACGACATTTGGCATAGTTTGCTCCTAGTTATTTATTTTAGCTAGTTGTTCATCCGTCAATGCAATTTCATCATTATGACATATGCCAATACCCGATTTTATAATTTGTTCAGCAATGGCTTTGGCTTCATCTAATGAGTGCATTTTATAAGTACCACACTGATATTCGTTTAATTCAGGAATCTGGTCTTGTGATTTTACAGCTAATACTGCATGCATTGATTTTTGCCATGCATCAACAACTAATTCCTCGTTGGGTTTGCCAATTAAGCTCATGTAAAATCCTGTACGGCATCCCATTGGTGAGATATCGATGATTTCAATTTTATCACTGTTGAGATGCTCACGCATAAATCCTGCAAATAAATGCTCTAATGTATGAATCCCTTTTTCAGGTAAATTGTCTTTGTTTGGAATAGTAAAGCGAAGATCAAACACAGTAATGTCATCGCCTTTTGGGGTTATCATTGTTTTTGCAATTCGCACAAAAGGTGCTTTCATTTTTGTATGATCAACTTTAAAACTATCTAATAAAGGCATAATATCCTCCTTGTTTTTTTGATACTCGTTATTTTAATCAACCTATTAATTAGCAACAATAAAATTTATATTTATTGAGCAATTAAATTTAGCATTTCCTGCTCGTCAATCACTTTTATTCCCAGTTCTTGGGCTTTATTTAGTTTAGATCCAGCGGCTTCTCCAGCAATAACTAGATCGGTGTTTTTTGATACGCTACCTGTTACTTTGGCACCGAGTTGCTTTAATTTGTTTTTGGCTTCATCTCGTGTTAAAACCGATAAAGTACCAGTTAATACTATAGTTTTACCTGAAAAAGGTGAATTAGAGTCAGATTTTTGTTCTTGTAGATTAAGATCTTGCCAGTGAATGCCAATTTCATTGCTGGTTAATTGTTCAATAACATCGCGATTATGCGGTTCTTGGAAAAAGTCTATAATGCTTTCTGCAATAACGGCACCAATGTCATTTACTGTTTGTAGCTGTTCAAGTGAGGCATTTTCAATCGCCGGTAAACTGCCAAGCTGGTTAACCAGATTCTCGGCTGTAACTTCACCAACATTGGGAATGCCAAGCGCAAAGATGAAGCGGTTCAATGTTGTATTTTTAGATGCTTCTAGTGCATTTAGTAAATTATTAGCAGATTTTTCGCCAACTTTATCTAAGCTACATAGCATTGGCAGTGTTAGTTTATATAAATCTACAGGCGTTTTAACATAATTTTTATCAACTAATTGCTCGATAAGTTTATCACCCATCCCATCTACGTTCATTGCTCGGCGTGAAACAAAGTGCTTTAAGGCTTCTTTGCGTTGTGCAGGGCAAATTAGACCTCCTGCACAACGTGAAACGGCTTGACCTTCGTCTCGAACTATTTGTGAGCCACAAATTGGGCAGTGCGTTGGAAATATGATTTCTTTTGTGTTTTTGGGTCTTTTATCTAATATAACAGCAACAATTTTAGGAATAACATCACCTGCTCGACGTATTGTTACATAGTCACCTTCACGGATACCTAATCGAGCAATTTCATCACTATTATGTAATGTTGCATTGCTGACAATAACACCCGCCACTGAAACAGGTTTAAGTCTGGCTACGGGAGTAATTGCTCCTGTGCGTCCAACTTGAAAGTCTACTTTGTTTAATTGTGTCACTTCTTCTTGGGCGGGAAATTTAAATGCGGTAGCCCATCTTGGTGCACGAGCAACAAAGCCCAGTTTATTTTGTTGTTCAATGCTATTGACTTTGATGACCACTCCGTCGATATCAAAATCTAATGACATTCGTTGTTCACCAATTTGTTTAAAATAGTCTAAAGCAGCTTGCGCACCTTGACGTTTTTCTACTTTATCACTTACTGGTAATCCCCACGCTTTAAATTGCATTAAGCGATCATAATGAGTGTTAGGTAATGCAACACCTTCGACAATACCTACACCGTAACAAAAAAATGTCAGTGGCCGTTTAGCGGTGATTTTAGGATCCAATTGTCTTAATGAGCCAGCGGCTGCGTTACGTGGATTGGCAAATATTTTTTCATTGCGTTTTTCTGCGTCTGAATTGAGTTTTTCAAATCCTTTATGTGTCATAAATACTTCACCGCGCACTTCTAATCGAGTTGGGATATTGTCTCCTTTTAAGATTAGCGGAATCATTTTTATGGTTTTTACATTTGCGGTGATGTCTTCGCCAGTTGTTCCATCGCCTCGTGTTGCGGCTTGTATAAAGTGCCCATTTTCATAAAGTAGGCTGACGGCAAGTCCATCAAGTTTGAGCTCACAACAATATTCAACATGTTCATTGTCATTAAAATGAAGACGATCTTTAACACGTTTGTTAAATGCAATAAAACCAGTATCATCAAAGACGTTATCAAGTGATAGCATAGGTATTTCATGCTTTATCGATGAAAATTGCTCTAATGGGGTGCCACCAACCCGTTGAGTTGGTGAATCGGGAGTAATAAGAGCTGGATATTGTTGTTCTAATGTTTGTAGCTGTTTTATTAATTTATCATATTCAACATCGGGAATTTCTGGGGTGTCAAGTACATAATAACAGTACTCATGATGCCTAATTAGGCTTCGTAGCGAGGTCAATTGTTCTGTTATATCTTCAATCGATTCAGTTAAATTTACTGGGTGTTCATTTTTATTCGATAGGGACATGATAATAGGCTCTTAAATTAAAACGTCGGGTTTGGGAATATTATTACAACTTTAATTGAAATAATGTATGACTAAATGAGATCATTTAAATAAACATTTTTCATCAATATTCATTCGCACTCACCAACCGTGGTTGGTGATTTGTGTTAAATTTACTGATAAATATTGATGTTGTGGTTAAATTTTGTTACAAGATTTTTTAATTCGCTCTTTGTAACTGTCGATTTTTTGTGGTGTCAGCATATGGTGTTCATCATCTAATACCACACCGTTGACATCATCCGCTATGCGTTGTGCTGTTTGTAACATTAATTTGAAGTTTTGCTGGTTGTTACCTTCAGTTGGAGCTATCATAAAAATAGATACCCCTGGAGTGGTAAATTCATGCATGGTTTCAGGATCCAGATATCCTGGTGTGACCATATTAGCTAAACTAAATAATATTGAGCCGTTACCTGCAGGATCTACATGGCGGTGAAAAATTCTCATATCACCAAATTGAAAACCTGATTGCATAATACTTGCAAGTAGTACATCACCTTGAAGTAATTTTCCATTAATACCGGTGACATTTAATACGATAATTTCGGTTGCGGGATCCTCTTCATTTATATCTAGTTTTTCAGGTTTGTTGTTATGGTTAATTTGATTATTGGTATCAATATTAACATCACCATCAACATCAACATCAACATCAACATCAACATGTTTTTCCTTGGTGGTTTGGATTAGATTAAGTTGTTGTTCATTTTCAAAAAGGTCATGATTTTCGTCGATAGCGGGTTCTTTTGCTACGTCTGTATTAATTTGGGGTAGCTCATCCCGATCAGTAAATAAATCATCTTGTTGTGGTATATTTTCTTTTATAGATTCATTGATAATTACTTTATTTTCAACGATTTCATTATTTTTTGTTGTTTTTGGAGTGAGTAAAATGACCTCATCCTCTTTTTCTATATCATTTGTAGGAAAGTTTTGATCTTGTTGCGCGCTTTGTGAAAATTTTTCTTTTTTATCTGAACTAAAAAGTGAAGATCGTTCCTTTTTATTAATCCAAAATCCATGGATGAACAATGCAATAATGACTAAGGATGCAACAACAACTAGAACAATACGTAAATTATCCATAATAACCATCTCTGTATTAAATTAAATATAGACTTAAATTATTCAATCATATTTTGAAAAAAATGATTATGGAGTATAGCAATGTAAATATTAATTTCTTTAACAATCTAGATTAATCTTCATTAAAGCAACCCCACCTAGTTTTTAGTATAACATTTTCTTTGAAATACGTTATAGCACTAAAAATTAATTAATATATATTACTTGATTTCTGACAATATTCATAATTATCAATATATATTTTTAATATCATAACTTAGTTCTTCATTTTTTAGAACTCCGTGCTATTAACTTGTAAAGTTACTTACAATTTATGCATATTTTTTGTAAAATCGCCAATTACGTTTAAAGATAAGATCTATTTTTAATAAAATAATTATTAAGTGTACTGAGGTCATTTTTATGAGATTTAATAAGCTATTATTAGCCTTGCCTGTGGCGCTTGCCAGCCTACTTTTACTAACAAGTTGTGATAATGGTAAACCGCAGAGGGGTTTACCAAAGGTAACTGTATTTAAGGTTGAGCCATTAAGTTATACATTAAAAATTAATTTACCAGGTAGAGTTGTCGCATCTCAAATTGCCGAAATTAGACCTCAAGTGAGTGGTATTGTTTTAAAACGTGAGTTTGATGAAAGTTCAAATGTTAAGGCAGGTCAGTCTCTTTATCAGATAGATCCAGCTATTTATCAAGCTAACTATGATAGTGCGGTAGCTAGTGTTGCTAGTGCTAAAGCAAATGCAAATATTGCTCAACTTACTCTTAAGCGTTATGCTGGATTATTAAATAGTAAGTCGATTAGTCAACAAGATTACGATAAAGCTGCCGCTGATGCTAAGCGAGCCGAAGCTGCAGTATTAGTTGCACAAGCTGCAGAGCATACAGCTAAAGTCAATTTGGATTATACGAAAGTGTATTCGCCGATTGATGGCTATATTGGTAAATCAAGTATTACCGAAGGCGCTTTGGTTTCAGCAGGGCAACCTTCCCCATTAGCATTAGTTCAACAACTTGATCCTATTTATATTGATATGACTGAAGCAGCAACTCGTTACAATAAATATCTTCAAGATGAAAATGTAATTTATGAACCAATTAAGAGCAATAATGTTGAACTCTTTTTCAGCGATGGTTCAAAATATCCCGAAGCTGGTACTATTAAATTCTCTGATATGACGGTTAACGAAACAACGGGTACTGTAACTTTGCGTTCGCAATTTTCAAATAATGATGGAAAGATTTTACCAGGTATGTTTGTTAAACCTAGACTAACATTAGGCATAATAAAAAACGCTATACTTGTTCCACAAAAAGGAATTACGAGTAATCAATTTGGACAATATACTGCAAAAATTTTAAAACCAGATAATACAGTAGAATATCGCCAGGGTATCCAAGTATATGCAGGAATAGGTGGCTACTGGATTGTAACAAAAGGGATTAATGCAGGAGAAGAAGTCATTATCACTGGATTACTTAATTTAACCGCTGTCGAAAAGCCAATTAAAGATGCCCCTCCAATGAAAGTAACAAAAATAGGTGATCCTGATAAGCTTTCGCAGGAGCAATTAGATGGTATTCTCCAAAATAGTATGAAATAAGGGTAGATTGAATTATGGCTAAGTTTTTTATTGATAGACCAGTGTTTGCATGGGTAATTGCTATCATGATGATGCTAGGCGGTGCCTTATGTATAAAGTTGCTGGCTGTTGAACAGTACCCAGATATTGCTCCCCCTTCTGTAACTGTTAGTGCAACTTATCCGGGTGCTGATGCACAAACTATTGAAAATACAGTAACTCAGTTGATTGAACAAAATTTAACAGGGCTAGATAACCTCATTTATATGAAATCAACCAGTAGTGCACAAGGCTTTGTTCAAACAACATTGACTTTTGCGCCTGGTTCTAATCCTGATTTTGCTCAAGTGCAAGTTTTAAATAAGATAGAGAGTATTAAGTCTCGCTTACCTGAGAGTGTGCAAAAAAATGGCGTATCTGTTGCTAAAAACAATACCAGCTTTTTAAAAGTTGTTGGTTTTTATTCAACTAATCCGAAAAAAACACAGGCTGATATAGCTGACTTTGTCTATTCTACTGTGCAAGATCAAATTCGACGAGTTCAAGGGGTGGGTGATACTCAATTATTTGGTTCTGAATATGCTATGCGTATCTGGCTTGATCCCAATAAATTAACCTACTTTAATCTATCAATTGAAGAAATTATTGCAGCCATTCAAGCGCAAAATGCACAAGTAACCGCTGGACAGTTAGGCGCTTTACCTGTAAATGAAGGGCAAGAACTTAATGCAACCATTACCGCACAATCGCGTTTAAAAACACCTGAACAATTTCAAAATGTTCTTGTTCGAGTTAATACCGATGGTTCTAACATTTTATTAAAAGATGTGGCAATCGTTGAAATTGGCGCGTCGGATTATAACTTTATTTCTCATTATAATGGCAATGTATCAGCTGGTCTCGGGATATATTTAGCAACGGGCGCTAACCAATTAGATACTTCGGTAAAGGTAGATAAAAAATTAGAAGAGTTATCTCAAATTTTTCCAGAAGATATTAAATATTCTTTTCCATATGATACAACTCCATTTGTTAAGTTATCCATTAACAATGTAATTCATACATTAATTGAAGCAATCATTTTGGTTGTTATTGTCATGTATGTGTTTTTACAAAATCTTCGATCGACACTTATACCTACCATTACTGTACCTGTTGTATTATTAGGGACATTTGCGATCCTCTATATTTGTGGATTTACCATTAACACCTTATCCATGTTTGCTATGGTACTTGCGATTGGATTGTTGGTGGATGATGCAATCGTTGTTATTGAAAATGTTGAACGTATCATGCACGATGAGGGGTTATCGCCTTATGATGCAACGGTTAAATCAATGGAGCAAATCACTTCAGCATTAGTTGGGATTGCTGTTGTTTTATCTGCTGTATTTGTGCCGATGGCGTTTTATGGTGGTGCTGCTGGGGGAATCTATCGCCAGTTTTCAATTACCATAGTAACGGCAATGGGATTATCAGTATTGATGGCGATTATATTGACGCCGGCACTTTGTGTGCAGATTTTAAAAGCGCCGTCTAAAAATAAAGTTAAGAAAACTTCATTAGGTGAGAAATTAGAGTCGGTCCCTCCATTTAGTTGGTGCTCAATAGGCACTAAACGCTTTTTTAAGTGGTTTAACAACTTTTATGATAAAAGTTTACGTTCTTATGAGAAAAGCGTTATTAAGGTTATCCGTAAGCCTATAATTGCTTTTGTTTGTTATGCTTTAATACTGGTTGGATTGTTATTCGGTTTTAACCGTTTACCTACAGGTTTTTTACCAAACGAAGATCAGGGCGTGCTTTTGGTTTTAGTTGAATTACCACCGGGTTCCACATTAGAGCAAACCATGTCAGTTTTAAATAAAACCTCTCGTTTTTATACTGAAGAAAAAGTAAATTCTGTTGAGGAAATATTTACTGTTGCTGGTTTTAGCATGGTTGGTCGTGGGCAAAATATGGGGATGGGTTTTATCCGATTAAAAAATTGGGATGAGCGCAAACGTGCCGATCAAAAAGTTAACGCTTTAGTTGGAGACGGCATGAGATTTGCGTCAACCATAACCGAAGGTCGTGTAATTGTAACTAATTTACCAGCAGTGCCATCTTTAGGTATGGCTAATGGTTTCTCTTATATGCTTAAAGACACTGCGGGATTAGGGCATCAAGCATTAGTTGCTGCGTTTTTCCAAATGCTTGAGCAAGCCTCTCATCATCCTGATTTGCAACAAGTACGTCCGGCTAGTATGTTAGATGTTCCTCAATATAAAATTAATGTTGATTTTGAAACGGCTCAAGCCCTTGGTGTCTCAGTCAGTAGCGTCAATACTGTATTATCAACCGCTTTAGGTTCTGCATATATTGATGACTTTGTTTATAATAACCGTGTAAAAAAAGTTTACTTACAATCAGAAGCACCATACCGTATGTTGCCTGATGATTTTAGTTATTGGCATGTCAAAAATAAAAATGGGCAAATGGTACCTTATGATGCATTTGCGAGCACATCAAAAACTTATGGTTCACCCTCTTTAGAACGTTATGATGGTGTAGCAGCAATGGGTATAAGTGGTTTAGCTGCGCCTGGGATGAGTTCTGGTCAAGCAATGACTGTGATGGAAGAATTATCAAAACAGTTACCAAAAGGTTTTACATTTGATTGGACAGACATTTCGTATCAGGAACGTCAAACAGGCTCACAAACAACGACACTTTATATTATTTCAATCATTGTGGTATTCTTGTCACTAGCCGCATTATACGAAAGCTGGACAGTACCTATTTCGATTTTGTTCATTATTCCTCTTGGTATTTTGGGAACGGTTTATGCAACGATGTTTAGAGGACTTGATAATGATATTTACTTTATCGTTGGTTTATTGACCACTATGGGGCTGTCAGCTAAAAATGCTATTTTGATTGTTGAATTTGCCAAGGATGCGCTTGAAAAAGAAGGTAAATCGTTAATAGATGCAACACTTGAAGCTTGTCGTTTGCGTCTACGTCCAATTTTGATGACTTCATTTGCCTTTATTCTTGGTGTACTACCGCTAGCATTAAATAGTGGTGCTGGTTCTGCAAGTCAAAATGCAGTAGGTACTGGGGTAATTGGTGGTATGTTAACAGCAACATTTTTAACTATATTTTATGTGCCGTTATTCTTCTTATTTATAACTAAATTATTTACTAAACATAAAAATAAAGCTGTGTTACCAACCAACTGCTCAAAAGCAAAAACTGAATAGTTAGTTTTAATGCATGTACCGAATTGCATATTGGGCATGCATTTTCAATGCGATATTAAGATAAAAAATACGCCAATTTATTGGCGTATTTTTTTGTCTATATTTTTTGTTTATAGATGTGTACCATTACTTGATATTTAGTATATGTTACTTACGGGACTGTATTAACTGTTGGCTGGTATGCGCGTGGGTAATTGCTATAGCTAAAGCGTCAGCAGCATCGGCTTGCGGGCTAGCTGGTAATTTTAATAATAATTTTACCATATGCTGTACTTGTTTTTTATCTGCAGCACCAGTTCCTACTACACACTGTTTAACTAAACGAGCAGCATACTCAAAAACTGGTAAATTATTATTAACCGCAGCGACAATAGCAGCACCTCTGGCTTGACCTAATTTTAACGCAGAGTCGGCATTACGAGCCATAAATACTTGCTCAATAACAAATATATCGGGTTGAAATTGGAGTATAATTTCACTGACACCTGCATATATCCGTTTTAAACGAGTAGGCAGATCATCAACAGAAGTACGGATACATCCACTGCCAAGATAGGAAAGTTGACGCCCAGTTTGACGGATTACACCGTAACCCGTCAAACGAGAGCCAGGATCGATGCCAAGAATAATGGCCATTAGAGCGTTGCTGCGACCTCGTCAGAAACTTCACCGTTATGATAAACTTCTTGAACATCATCGCAATCTTCGAGCATATCAATCAGACGTAATAATTTTGGTGCAGATTCAATATCAAGATCGACTTTTGTTGCTGGGATCATTGATACTTCAGCGGCTTCAGCAACTAATCCTGCTGCATCAAGTGCATCTTTTACTTCACCAAATGTTTCAGGTGTGGTAAAAACATCAATAGCGCCATCATCGTAAGTAACAACATCATCAGCACCTGCTTCAAGCGCAGCATCCATCACTTGATCTTCATTGGTACCCGTCGGATATGAAATAACTCCTTTTTTGGTAAATAAATATGAAACTGAACCATCAGTACCTAAATTGCCACCTGTTTTAGTAAAGGCGTGGCGCACTTCTGATACGGTACGATTACGATTATCACTTAAGCATTCAACCATGACAGCAGTACCAGCAGGGCCATAGCCTTCATAAATGATTGTTTCCATATTGCTATCATCTTCACCACCAACACCACGAGCAACGGCTCGATTCATGGTATCGCGGGTCATATTATTTGATAATGCTTTGTCCATTGCTGCACGTAACCGTGGATTTGACGCTGGATCGCCGCCACCAAGTTTTGCTGCGGTTACCAACTCACGAATAATTTTGGTAAATATTTTACCGCGTTTTGCATCTTGCGCTGCTTTACGGTGTTTGGTATTGGCCCATTTACTATGACCTGCCATAAAATTCTCCAGATTAAATAATTTTAAAATCGCTGTATTTTAACAAACTTTTACTTAAAATTCATTATCAATATGTCTATTCATGTTTGATAGATTGATTATAGTGATTTTTTAGTTGTTAGCAAAAAAGCGCCTTATGTTAAGGCGCTTTTTTGTCATAGTATAATATAAAACAATAGGTGATTAACTCATTCCATACTGTTTTAGTTTTTTGCGTAGTGTACCGCGGTTGATACCAAGCATGTTAGCTGCTCTAGTTTGATTACCACGTGTATATTGCATAACCATATCAAGGAATGGATGTTCAACTTCAGCTAACACTAACTCATAGAGATCAGTAGGGTCTTCACCATTTAATTGAGATAAATAGTTTTTTAAAGCTTGCTTCACTGAATCCCGCAAAGGTTTTTGTGTTATTTGGTCTTGAGAATTTACAGTCGTAAATTTAAGTGCTGCAGCTGTAACGCGTTGTTCTGACATAGTATTCTTAACTCTTTGGGTTATTTCTAATTTGACTAAAAAATGCTTTTAGTGTGCTTACTTGCTCACTTGTATTGCTAAGTACACTAAAAAAGCGCCTGAATTGATCGCTGTCAGCATAATTCTTGGTATACCAATTTACATGCTTTCTGGCAATCCTTAATCCTTTGTATTCTCCATAGAATTGATAAAGCTCATCAAGATGCGATAACACAACTTGTTCTACCTCATCAATACTTTTATTTTTTTGTAACTGTCCATGTGTTAAATAGAATGCAATTTCTTCAAATATCCAAGGTCTCCCCTGTGCCGCTCGACCGATCATTATAGCATCGGCTTGCGTATATTGAAAAACATCTTTTGCCTGTTCGGGTGTACAAATATCTCCATTGGCAATTACAGGAATCGTAACATTTTCTTTAACTGCCTTAATCGAGTCATATTCAGCCACACCGTTGAATAAGCATGCACGTGTTCTTCCATGAATAGTAATTGCCTTTATGCCACAATCCTGTGCAATTTGTGCGATTTCAATGCAATTTCTATGATCTTTATTCCATCCAGTCCGCGTTTTTAATGTTACCGGCACATCGACTGCGCCGACAACTTTCTGCAAAATATTTTTAATAAGTTTAGGATACTGCATTAAGGCAGATCCAGCCAATTTTTTATTGACCTTTTTTGCAGGGCATCCCATGTTAATATCAATTAATTGGGCGCCATGTTTGACGTTAAACTCAGCAGCCTTTGCCATTTCATCAGGATCTGAACCGACAATTTGTACTGCACGAATACCAATATCATCACTTGCTTTCATTCGCAAAGCTGATTTATCAGTATGCCAAACATCCGAATTTGCTAAAAACATTTCTGAAACTGTCATACCAGCACCAAATCGATAACATAAATTACGAAATGGTTTATCGCTGATTCCAGCCATTGGTGCTGCAATTAAATTATTCTTTAATTTTACTTCACCAATGCTAAGCAAATTAAGGTCGGCTATATTACGCATTTTTTTTCTAACTTAAAAGGGGGTAATGTTATTTTTTTTACTTTTTTTTGCCAGTGATACGGCACCACTCTTCTTGTTCAACTACAGGGTCTAGTTCAAAATGGGGTTGATAAGCCATGCAAACACTAGATGATTGGCTGGACAAAATACCAGATAACCCTAGCTTACCTTGTGGTTTTACTAATTTGCTTATATGTGGCTCAAGCTCTTTTAATGGCCCAGCTAAAATGTTGGCAACAACAACATCTGCCTGTAAATCATTAGGGATATCTTTTGATAAATAGAGTTCTAGTTTTTCGCTAACATCGTTACGCTGTGCATTGTCTCGGCTAGCTTGGATGGCTTGAGGATCGATATCAATACCAATTACACGTTTTGCACCTAATTTTAGTGCTGCAATGGCTAAAATACCTGATCCGCAACCATAATCAATAACCAATTTATCTGTAAGATCTAAACTATCGAGCCAAGTTAAGCATAATGCAGTAGTTGGATGAGTACCTGTGCCAAATGCTAAGCCTGGATCCAACATAACATTAACTGCGTTTGAATCAGGTACCTTGCGCCAGCTTGGGCAAATCCAAAGGCGTTTACCAAATTGCATAGGATGAAAGTTATCCATCCATTCACGTTCCCAATTTTTATCTTCTAATTGCTCAATTTTGTAAGAATATTGCTCAATATTTAATATTGCTTTTAATTCATCAATGTTTGTTTGCGCATCATATAACCCAATAACATCGGTATCTCCCCAAAGCTTAGTTT
Source organism: Gilliamella sp. HK2 (assembly GCF_001690265.1). Lineage (NCBI taxonomy): Bacteria > Pseudomonadati > Pseudomonadota > Gammaproteobacteria > Orbales > Orbaceae > Gilliamella > Gilliamella sp. HK2. Next base: position 191,047 of record NZ_LZGV01000095.1, on the reverse strand, counting down.
CACCCGGTAAAGGTTCAAAAACAGGATTATCATAAGTATCTTGAAATGTGACCGATACTGCACCTGATTCTTCTAACTGTTCGCTGATTTGTTCAGCAAGTTTGTTAGTTGTGTTAATTTTGAGTTGAATCCAAGGCATAATTTTTCTCTCTATTACAAAATATACCGAATATATTGGCTATAATAAAAACAATTAATCCAATAGCTAAAGATGGCACAATTGGATGAAGTGATAGTAGTTTAATATTATAACCAGCTAATAATGTGTAACTCACTGCTCCAGCAAGCATTGAGTAAAGCGCACCAGTTGCATTGGCTTTTTTCCAATATAATCCAAGGACTAATGGCCATAAAAATACTGCTTCAAGCCCACCAAAAGCGAGTAAATTTAGCCAAATTATCATATCTGGTGGATTCCAAGCAGCCAAAATAAGTAATCCGCCAAAAATAAAGGTGATAATAACGGATAGGCGAGTTAGCGTTTTATCACTATAGCTTTTACTATGTCTTGTGCTTAAAAATAGGTCTTTAATTATTACCGATGAAACTTGTAATAATTGAGCATTAATTGTTGACATAATAGCAGCAAGTGGCGCAGCCAAAAAGATTCCAGCAGCAAAAGGGGGTAATACCTTGATGATCAATGTCGGCACTATTTGATCAGGAATTGTTAGATCATCAACAATAGCACGACCTAAAGCGCCAGATAGGTGCATTGTGAGCATGATAATGGTAACAACAATAGTACCAATAATAATCCCCTGATGTACAGCTTTGCTGTCTTTATAAGCCATACAGCGCACAGCGGTATGAGGTAAACCAACTACACCAAAACAGACTAATATCCAAAATGAAGCCATGAACGGAAAATCCATAAAATCATTTGGTCCTTGTGGTGTTAGCAGTGCGGGATCAATTTGTGCTAATCGAGTGATAATTGCCGTAATTCCACCACCATTATAAATGATAGCCCCAAGTAATAATATAGCACCAATGATCATTATTAAACCTTGAAATGCATCATTTAAAATGCTAGCTCTAAAGCCACCAAAAGCGGTGTAAATTACAGTGCCAATACCAAATATTAATAATCCAGTATGATAAGGAATACCAACTGAAGATTGAAGTAAGCGAGCACCACCGACAAATTGTACTGTCATTGCGCCAATAAAGGCAACGACAAGCGCTATGCTTGCAAACCAAACAATAAGTTTACTTCGGTAATGGGCATAGAGCATATCACTTAAGGTAATTGCATTATATTTACGTGCTAAAATCGCAAATTTTTTACCTAAAATACCAAGTGAAAGTAAAACGGTAGGGACTTGAATCATGGATAGCAATACCCATCCAAGGCCAAGTTTATAGGCTGCACCAGGACCACCAATAAACGAGCTGGCACTAATATAAGTTGCAGCTAATGTCATGGCGAGTAGAAATCCACCCATAGTTCGATTACCAATAAAGTAATCAGTAAATTGATTTACTTTTTTGCGTTTAACATAAGCATAAATTGATAACGCAAATACAAAAATAAGGTAGATAACAAGCGGTAAAATAATATCAAAATGCATTGGTTAATCACTTAGTTTGTTCTAACGAGATATTTTTGAATTGAAATTTTACAACTACCCAACACAGCAATATAAAACCTAAAGGTACCATAATGCAAGATAGTTCAAACCACAATGGGAGTCCTAAAAAACCTAGTTTATTGCTAACGCAGTAAGCACAAACAACCCAGCTAAGAAGATAAATAAAAGTTAATAATAACGATAGTTTAGCTTCTTTATTTGCTTGCTTATATCGAGCATCCATATTGATTTATTGGTGAATTGAAGGTTGCTTAGATTAAAAGAAAGTGCTTAACTTAGCAAGTTTATTGCAATTTATGCAATATAATTTTTTAAATATATCAATTTCAGCAATAACAAAAGTAATATATAGTGCTTGATAAATTGATTATGAATAATTCAACTCATGGAGAGAATAATGTCAAATTATTTTAATACACTAAATTTACGTGAAAAATTAGAACAACTAGGTCAATGCCGTTTTATGGCTCGCAATGAATTTGCGTCGGAAGCTGATTTTCTAAAAGGTAAGAAAATTGTAATTGTTGGTTGTGGTGCTCAGGGACTGAACCAAGGTCTTAATATGCGTGACTCGGGTTTAGATATTGCTTATACATTACGTAAAGAGGCTATTGCTGAAAAGCGTGCATCATGGAAAAAAGCAACCGAGAATGGTTTTAAAGTTGGCAGTTACGAAGAGTTAATTCCTACAGCAGATCTTGTTATTAACTTGACACCAGACAAACAACATTCAGCTGTTGTACAAGCTATCCAACCATTGATGAAACAAGGTGCAACGCTAGGTTATTCACACGGTTTTAATATTGTTGAGGTTGGGGAAAAGATTCGACCCGATATCACTGTTGTAATGGTAGCACCTAAATGCCCAGGCACAGAAGTGCGTGAAGAGTATAAACGTGGCTTTGGAGTGCCTACACTTATTGCTGTTCACCCAGAAAACGATCCAAAAGGTGAGGGGTTAGCTATTGCTAAAGCATGGGCAGCAGCAACTGGTGGGCATCGAGCGGGTGTTTTACAGTCATCGTTTGTCGCTGAAGTTAAGTCAGATTTAATGGGAGAGCAAACCATTCTTTGCGGCATGTTACAAACAGGATCATTACTTTGTTTTGATAAATTAGTGTCAGATGGTGTTGATCCAGCTTATGCATGTAAATTACTCCAATTTGGTTGGGAAACGATCACTGAAGCCTTAAAACAAGGGGGTATTACTTTAATGATGGATCGTTTATCAAACCCAGCTAAATTAAGAGCAAATGCTTTAGCAAAAGAATTAAAAGTGATCATGACCGATCTTTATCGTAAACATATGGATGATATTATTTCTGGCGAGTTTTCATCAACGATGATGAAAGACTGGGCTAACGATGATGTTAACCTGCTTAAATGGCGTAAAGAAACTGGCGAAACCGCATTTGAAAAAGCCGCTGAATATCAAGGTAAAATTGACGAGCAAGCTTATTTTGATCAAGGCGTTGTTATGGTCGCGATGGTTAAAGCTGGTGTTGAACTTGCGTTCGAAACTATGCTTGAATCTGGTATTTTACCTGAATCAGCTTATTATGAATCATTACATGAATTACCACTTATTGCTAATACTATTGCGCGTAAGCGTTTGTATGAAATGAATGTCGTCATTTCAGATACAGCTGAGTATGGTAACTATCTGTTTGCTAATGCAGCGGTACCATTGCTAAGAGAGAAATTTATGCCAATGTTGCAATCTGGTGATCTTGGTAAAGCGATTCCAGAAGGTCGCGTTGATAATGCTTATTTACGTGATGTAAATGATGAAATTCGCAATCATCCAATCGAAATTATTGGGCGAAAACTGCGTAGCTATATGACAGATATGAAACGTATTAATGTTGCAAGCTAAACTATGTTATCACGGAATAGAAAGGTGCTCAAAAGCACCTTTTTTATTTAAAATTATGCTTTAAAGTTTATTGTAAAAACTATTCAGGAAATAGCGGATCTGAGTATAGAATAAATAGATTAAAAACGCTCAAAATTAGATCATCTTTATTTTAATGATTTAAATAGATATTTAAAGTTTTTAAAAATTATATAATTAAATAATTTTTATTTTAGCTTTTTATTTATTTTTTTGTTAAGTTATGTTATCTTTTTGAGTAAATTTAGTTCAATTATAAGAGGATAACATATTAATGAAATTGGCTTTTCGACCAACTGATTGTTGGCGATGGTATTTTGATAGTGAATATGATAGTTTGATGCTTGAAGTTTCATCTGAAATGTTATTCCGTTCTTGTTATCCAAGTAAGATATTAATTCCTGATGTTTTTTGTGAGTTTCCATTTTCAGTTAGTGATGCAACATTTTATTATCAATTTCATGATAGGTGTCAGTTGCTTAATTTGACTGATTCGCAAAAAATTGAATTATCAATTAATGCTATTGTGGCGGCTAATTTTTTAAAACCGCAGATGCCCAAAAGTTGGTATTTTTCTCAACAACCTATGTTTTATAAACCGAAAGTTGCTGATATTGTAGAAGTGAACTTACAAGAAACTGGGCAAAAAGTTTGTTTATTGGTGGTTGAAGCTGGCGAAAAAGCCTCGCTTTGTATTGTTGCTCAACCAACATTTGTTGCAATGAATAAAACCTTCTGCTTTTCAGAAGCGATTAAAGTGATGAATGATCGATTAAAGTTTATGCAAGATAATAAAACTCATCACTTAGAAGATCTGAAATTAGAAGCCATTTCGTAACATTAAAACCGCACTTTATTATTTAAGCTGTAAAACGTCGTCGTTCAGTATCAGGATACCTATAGCACGGTTATTAAATAATCTAACATGAAAAGCAAGGCGCTTTAGGGAGATATGGATTTATAATATAAAGAATTTTGGCTTTTTCATGACCTTGATCTGCTGCCAATTTAAGGTAATATAGTCCAATCTCCTCCAAACCCGATGGCTTAACAAATTTGACTCCAAGTTCATATTGTGCTTCTTTATTGCCACCATCAGCTTTTGCAATCAAATTAATCATGTCTTTAGTATCGCCAAGAAAAGGTTCACAAAAACTTTCAAAACCATATCCACTGTTAATTGAAATTTTACAATAGTCACCATACCAATACAGTGCTTTTGTATAGTTTTGTGTAAAATATTTTCCACTTTCAAATAGTTTTGCCATTTCCAATTTTGCTTTGGCAGATCCTGTAATTGCTGCTTTTTTCAACCATGCTAAACCTATTTTATTTGTTTCAGAAGCAGGATCATCATAATCCATTGAAGGATAGTAAAGTAAGTAAATTTCATATTTGATATCACTACGATCAACAAAACTATCATACTTAGTATAGATTTTAACAAGCATATCTGTTTTTAAGTCGTAATTTAGATCTGACTTCTTAAATAATGCTGCTATTTTAAGTAATAACTCGGGATCTTTATTAATAATATATGAATAGTAATTAATTGCTTTATATAGCTTCTTTGAATCTTCATACCATTTCGCAATATCTGTAGTGATTTTAATATCAGGGTTAGTTTTGTCAAATTGACGAAATAATGAATATATCTTGTTTTTTTCGGGCTGTTTTAGCTGTTTTTGATATAAATTACATGCACTAGATGATTTTATATTACAAGCTCGTTCAAAATACTCAATTGCTTTATTTAATTTTTCATCGTCAGCATAATAAAGACTAAGATGCAATGTATGTAAAACATCATTAGGAGTTAATGTTTTTTCAAGTTGCTTTATAATTTCAGCATGTTTTGTGTGGTGATTATTACTATTTTGTAAAATAGAGATATTATAAACATCACTGGATGGCGATTCAATCATTTCTTCCATTTTTGCAAATACAAGAAAATACCATAATTCATCACCTTGAATATCTTTTGCCTTTTCAAATAATTCTATTGCCTTATGGAGATCTCTACTGAAAAAGCGTTCATCAATATATAATTGACCAACTAAGAAACTACCATATGGATTATTACTGAAACTATTATCTTCTGAAAAGTCATAGAGATAATTCCTTGGAATTTTATAAGTTGCAAAATCAGTTAACAATATTGGTATTGATTCAATATCACCATTTAATATTGCTGTTTTATATAACGAAACACCCTCATCAAATAGCTTAGGTAATAAAATATAATTTATTTCATTATCGGTTAATCCAGTTAATTTACAACCAAATTTTTTATAATTGTCATCTAAATCTTCGTTTTCATAATAATCTTCTTCATAATCTAAGTTAACTTTTTCTTTTTTTGTATTGAACAGATCGGAAAGTGTTTTCAACTTATTGCAGTCGTTAGGTGTCAGATTATTAGCTAAATTAATATAAGCTGCTGCTAATTTTCTCATATTACCTAAATCATTCGTATCTTGATTTGATTTTTTTTGGTTTTGTTTTTGGTGATTATCTTCAAAACTTTTTATCACGAGACTAAAATCATTAGCTGAAAATACAGCAGGTGAAAACATAAATAACAGAACAAATAACCCTATTTTTTTCATGATTAACCTTATATTTCTATTTTAATTCTTGGTATTATGAGTATTACAAAACAAATATTATATAATTAATGTTATATTACTTTTTAAATTCTATTGCGATATCCCCTTTTGGTATACAACTACAGGCTAAAATTTGCTTATTCTTTTTTATCGCTGATGAAGTCAATGCTTCTACTTCTCCTTTTTCCAAAACCACTAAACAACGCCCGCATACGCCAGCCCGACAAGAATTGGGTAGGGCAATATGCTGTTGTTCAAGCTGTTCTAAAATAGTTTGTTGATTATTACCTATAATTTTCTGATTTTTATAAGTAATAGTGCAAGGCTGAATGTCTTTTTGTGCTTTTTTAGGAAGATTTTTAAGGTAGTTTTTGGCTGTTTGTCGTTCAAGTATTTCAATTTTATCACCGATAGACACCGTTCCACTGTTTCGGGCAATCATATTCATCCCAAAATCAATGTCACCTTCTGAATCAGAACGAAAATATGCTAATGTTGTTAAAGGTTCATTATTGTGTAGTGCTTTTGCTGAATTGACATTGAAAGTGGTTAATACACAACGAGTACAAGGTTTTACAATATCAAAAATCACCTCGCCAATTTTAATGGTCTTCCATCCATCTTCAGCAAAAGGCAATGCGCCATCAATAACAATATTTCCTCGAAATTGTCGAATATCCAATTTTTCAGGGCAATGTCGCTCAAGATAATTAAATGAAGCTTGATTTAACAACAAATAAGGATAACCATCAGCAAAGCTAACTGGCACATCAGGATAGCGCTTGGTTCGACGATTTAATTGTTTGCCGATCCAGCGTAATTGAACATCTTTTTGAAGGAAATGACTAAAAAATTGATTCACTTTAATTGGCGCAATATGTGATGTAAAGTGATTTCCCCAAACTTCTGTAGCTTCGTTACTTTGCGAAAATTCATCAAAATTAATTGCTATCGACTCATTGGTTGGTAATGAAGTTTCTATCTGATTATCAATTATTGTCGTTTTAACTTTTAAAAGTTCAGGATACCGCCTTGCAGTAATAAATGTACCATCTGGTTCACTTAGCATTAAAATGCGATCATGTTCAAAACCACCATCAACACATTTAGCATTAGCTAACGCAATACCTTGCATTGACTTAATTGGGTAGATAAAGAGCTGGTTAACGGCAATCATAAAGTTAAGCATTTAATTAGTTTTTCAAAATTATAGCGTTAATCATTTCGAATTCATACATTGAAACACAAAATGCGATAAATTGGTTCAATTTTACACAAAATCCCGATAACTAATATCAACAACATAATAATACGTTTTACCGTTTGGCGTAATGACCGATATTTCATCATCAATTTTATGCCCTATTAGCGCTCTTGCTACAGGGCTGTTAATCGATATCCAATTTTTTTTAGGATCAAATTCATCCGTTCCTACAATACGATAAATATGTAGATTTTCTTTTTCATCTTCTAATTTTACCCATGCACCAAAAAATACTCTGCCTTCCTGTTTTGGATTAGGATCGACAATTGTCAGTGATTCTAATCGTTTAGTTAGAAAACGAACCCGCCTATCGATTTCTCTCAACCTTCGTTTGCCATAGATATATTCGGCGTTTTCACTGCGATCGCCAAGGGCTGCTGCATCAGATACTGCTTGAGTAACTTTAGGTCTTTCTTCTTTCCACAAATATTTTAATTCGTGTTCGAGCGCTAAATAGCCTTCTCTTGTTATGTAATTTGCTATTCGCATAATTTAACGTCCTTTCGTTTTTATTTTGTGTATTTTAGTGTTTAATTGAGTATTTAATACGCATTACAATTATTTTTATTGTTTTTCTTTTGTTATTTTTGATTTAAATTGTACCGCAAGGATAAAAATAAAGTTTTATCATGGTTTTTCGTTTTTTTCTTTCTGTTAATGATAAATGGTTTACCTAATAATTATATTAAGTTATGTGCACTACATAAATAGGTTTAATTCAACAATCATTGAAATTCAATAACAGATTTTATATAACTTGAAATTATTATTAGGTATTAATATGGCTACACGGTACCAATTAGCTTTTAACTTAGTTTTTTTTGTAAGTTTTTTCTCAACAGAGTCTTTAGCATTATCGGCTGTTACCACTAATGTTATTGAAGGACACAGCCCTCGCTTTATTACTTCGATTGAAAATAGTATTGAATCGAATGCTGAATTTGATTATTTTGGTGTTACCTATGATGGAAAAACTTATTTTAATACAAATGATTTAGATTCTGCACTAGGCATTAATATTGCGACTAAAACTCCAGTGAGTTTGAAACTATCCTCTGCAATCAAACAACCGCAAAATACAGATGTAATAGATGTTGATGGTGATGGTGATATTTCTTTATCAGAAGATACAGCCCATCCTCTTTCTCTAGTATGGTATTATGAAGATTCAGATAACAATGAGGTTAAATTAACAGCAGCTCAGACAACAACGACATTTAGTACATTATTGAAAAATGGTGTTTACCCATATATTAAAGTAAGTGGCTCTGTTTCTTTGAATACAAAGTATGGTGTGCCAAACTCTCAGAATTACCCAGATAATAAGATAGCCATAACTAAGACTCCTTATCGAAGATTTCATATCAAAATAGGTGGCGAAGCAATTAAATATGCCAGCCCAAATATGTCTTATGCTGGTGGAGGCTATACCTATGGCGATAAAAGCATTTTTGACCCAACAACTAACAATGGTCATGTACCACAATCTGATTATTTAGATAATTTCCCATCAACAGGTGCAAATGGGCTTTATTTCTATTTAGTGACCAATGGAATAGATAATTCATTAGATACAACAACATGGGCGGTAAAAACATCAAATGTTGATGATAGTTCGCTTAATGCAATTACCGCAAGCATAGAAAAAACAGAAGCTCCAAGCTCAAAAGGATTCAAAGTTTATGATAACAAGAATATGGTGCTTGTCACGTTAAAAGGTCCTGACTCATCAAGTAAAGGTGAAGATAAAGCTACAGCACCAACAGCCAACTTACCTGTTGATATTGAATTAATTGGCACAACAAAACAGGGTGTAAAGCTCATTTATAAATTTAGAATAACGCAGTGGTTTATTAATCGAGGGGATTTTGTTGCTTGGCCTGCTCAGCAAAAAGAGTGGTGTGAAGGGTTAGGCAATTATCGACAAGCAAATGTTAGGGATTTGAGTAATGCTAGGTTAAATAGTTTAAGTGATAATTTTCATCCTCATCATAATTATAAAAGAGCTGTTCACCAAGGATTGCTTACTGAATGGGGAGCAATGGCGTATTTTTCAGGGGCTAATTTTTATAATCAAACTTATGGTTGGACGAGTGGAATTTCACCAAGTAATGGCAATGTTATTTATGTAAATATGAATACTGGAGCATTGTATGATAATAAAGTGACGACTAAGGAACCAAGTTATGATTATTATGGGATATGTGTTGCTAAATAAAATGGTGAGTTTAATTATCAGTTTTATTTAATATTCTTTTACGCAATAAAAATTAATGATAAGTCGTGCTATTTTTAGATAACTGATCAAATTCGTTAAATTGCAACAAAAACGAAGATAGGTATATAATTACCGCATGTTAAAAAATAGATAAAATAACCATGATTAATAAACAAATTAGCCATATTATAGCTAGTGAGCTGACGGTAAAACCAGAGCAAGTTTTAGCTGCAATCCAATTATTGGATGAAGGTAGTACCGTTCCATTTATTGCCCGTTATCGAAAAGAGGTGACAGGAGGCCTTGATGATACTCAATTACGCACTTTAGATAGCCGATTGAGCTATTTACGTGAACTTGAAGATCGCAAACAAACGATTTTAAAGTCAATTGAAGAACAAGGTAAATTAACACCAGAATTAAGCCAAAGTATCATACAAACGTTAAGTAAAACCGAACTTGAAGATCTTTATTTGCCTTATAAACCTAAGCGTCGTACTCGTGGTCAAATAGCTATTGAAGCGGGTCTTGAACCATTAGCTAATGACTTATGGCAAAACCCAATACTTGATCCTGAAATTGAAGCGGAAAAGTATATCAATTCGGACAAAGGTATTGCGGATACTAAATCTGCATTAGATGGCGCACGCTATATCTTAATGGAGCGATTTGCTGAAGATGCAGCATTACTGGCAAAAGTACGGCATTATCTTTGGAATAATGCGCATTTAGTTTCACAAGTGGTTAGTGGCAAAGAAGAAGATGGCGCAAAATTTCGAGATTATTTTGCACAAGGTGAACTTATTTCAAAAGTGCCGTCTCATCGAGCTTTAGCGATGTTTCGCGGTCGAAATGAAGGCTTTTTACAACTTTCAATTAATGCTGATCCTCAATATGAAGAAGCACCGAAAGAAAGTTATTGTGAACAAATTATTACCGATCATTTAGCGATACATTTCAATAATGATCCTGCTGACAAATGGCGTAAAGCTGTTATTAATTGGACATGGCGTATTAAAATTTTAATGCACATGGAAACCGAACTTATGACGACCCTACGTGAACGCGCCGAAGAAGAAGCGATTAACGTATTTGCCGCTAACTTGCATGACATGTTAATGGCTGCGCCAGCGGGTATGAAAGTCACGATGGGGATGGATCCTGGATTAAGAACAGGGGTTAAAATTGCGGTTGTTGATGCGACAGGCAAATTAGTCGCAACTGAAACAATCTACCCACACACAGGGCAAGCCGATAAAGCCGCTATGATAGTTGCAGCGTTTTGTATTAAATATCAAGTCGAATTAGTTGCTATTGGCAATGGTACTGCATCGCGCGAAACAGAACGCTTTTATCTTGATGTTCAAAAAAAATATCCAGAAGTTAAAGGGCAAAAGGTCATTGTTAGCGAAGCTGGAGCATCAGTTTATTCTGCATCTGAGCTTGCAGCACAAGAGTTCCCTGATCTTGATGTGTCGATCCGTGGTGCGGTATCAATTGCAAGGCGCTTACAAGATCCATTAGCCGAACTTGTTAAAATTGATCCTAAATCAATTGGCGTTGGTCAATACCAGCATGATGTCAGCCAAACGCAGCTTGCTAAAAAACTTGATGCCGTGGTTGAAGATGGTGTAAATGCGATTGGTGTGAATTTGAATACTGCTTCGATGATGTTACTTGCGCGTATTGCTGGGCTTAATAAAGTTATTGCCAAAAATATTATTGATTGGCGTAATGAAAATGGTCAATTTACTGATCGTAAACAATTATTAAAAGTATCGCGCTTAGGTCCTAAAGCCTTTGAACAATGCGCTGGTTTTTTAAGAATTATGGATGGTAAAAACCCACTTGATGCATCAGCGGTTCATCCAGAGGCTTATCCTGTTGTTGAGCGAATTTTAGAAAAAAATCATAAATCTTTAAAAGAAATTTTAGGTGATACAAATTACTTAAAATCCCTTAAAGCGATAGATTATGTGGATGACCATTTTGGCGTTCCAACCGTCACAGATATTATTAAAGAGCTAGATAAACCAGGGCGAGATCCAAGACCTGAATTTAAAACAGCTCAGTTTGCAGATGATATCGAAACAATGGAAGATCTAAAACTGGGTATGATTATGGAAGGTACAGTAACCAATGTTACTAATTTTGGCGCATTTGTTGATATTGGCGTACACCAAGATGGCTTGGTACATATTTCAGCATTGTCAAACAAATTTGTTGATGATCCAAGAACTGTTGTAAAAGCTGGTGATATTGTTAAAGTGAAAGTGATTGAAGTAGATATTCCTCGCAAACGTATCGCTTTAACCATGCGTCTTGATGATCCTGCTTCATTAACTAAACAGGAAGATAATCGATCTTCTAAAAGTCGCTCACATACTAGCAAACAAAATAATATGCCATCATTAGGCAACAGCGCGATGGGGAACGCATTTGCTGTAGCGTTTAAAAAAGGCAAATAATAAGTTATCACATGCTAGCAAATATTTCTTGTAATACATCACAATAAATTGAGTCAAACAAAATAATAAAGAGGCTGGGGGAAGCTCCCCACCTCTATAACGTATATTTAATTTATCCGTTATTACTCAATTTCAGCAAAATAGATTATAAATATACAGATGGTAAGGTAATTTTATTTAACCCATTTTGTTCTAATTGTTCTGCAAAAAGTTCGACTTGCTGTTTAGTGGCTACAGACCATGTTTTAGCGATACCGTGCACTCCATGATTATGAAATGCATTAATTCTTATTCGAATATTAGGATCCAAATCCATTAAAAATTCAGCAATATTTTTAGCATTGTCTTGTAGATCGGTTTGTTTTGGAATAATTAAAAATCTTACTTCATATAATTTATTTATCTGTGAAAGATATTTAATCGTCTCTTTTACGCGTAAATTATCCCGACCTGTTAGCTTTTTATGAACATCACTATTCCAAGCTTTAAGGTCGATCATCGCACCATCCATTACGTTTTCTACTTTTTGCCAACCTGTTTTCACTAAGTAACCATTGCTATCAATAAAGCAGGTAAGGTGCTTTAAATCCTCGGCTTGTTTAACAGCATGAAAAAGCCTTTCAATAAAAGGTAACTGTAATGTCGCTTCGCCACCACTAATGGTAATACCATTCAAAAAAGGCAAGTATTTACGGATCTCAAGTAAAACATCTTCAACACTATATTGATAGGTCATTGGAGTAGAACTGTGACGACAAGTATTAATACATGTATCACATTGCTCACATTGTGAAGATTGCCAGATAACTTTATTATTGATAAATGTTAACGCTTGATGGGGACAAGTTGCCACACAATCACCACAATCCTTACACGGCGAAATAGTATAAGGGTTGTGGCAATTTAAACACTTAAAATTACAGCCTTGTAAAAAGATGACTAACCGGTTTCCCGGTCCGTCAACACAAGAAAAGGGTAACAGTTTATTAATGATTGCCCATGGCTTGTTCATGGCTGATTACTCGAGGTGTGCGGCATAAGTAACTCTTGTTGTCAGGCGCTTCCGCTGCTTCGCTACCTAAAAATGTCGTATTAATCCGCGATCCTTCTTGTTTATATTTTTTGATATCCGATAGTCTTACCATATAGCCAGTTACTCGCACAAGATCATTACCACTGATATTAGCCGTAAATTCACGGAAACCAAATTTAAATGCGGCTTTACAAATTTGTACTAATGCTAATGGATTATTTTTTATCGTTTCATCAATCGTTAAAATATCACTAATGCCAGAGGTGTAATATTTATGGTGTTTAAATAATGCCATAATATGTGTAACAGGATCAGGTTCATGCCCATAAGGTATGCGTAAACCAGGGGTGGCATCTCTATCGGAACTGATGCCCGATTGCGCATGTAACATCGCCTTTCCTTTCCAAGCGTAGTTAACCTTATGATTATCAACAAACTCAGCAAGTTGTTTAGAAATTGCTGAAGCTAGCTCATTGGCCTCTTCGTTTTTACCATAACATCCTGCCAATCCTGATTTTTCTTGTAAAATATTAACCGCTTCTGCCATCGCATAAATACCAAACATTGGTGCGAATCGAGTTGCGTCAATTAATCCTTCATTAACTAAAAAACTATTGCTAAAAAAGTTAGATTTTTCAAAAAGAAATGCTGATCTTGCTTGAATTAAATTCATCTGTAATTGGCAGTAGTGCGGAAGAACATGTTTTAAAAAATCATCAATATCTTGACTACGTAATGCTACTTCTTTCAAATTAATTCTGGATAATGTGCTCCCACCACCAGCAACAGGCAGTGAGTTATAACAGCTCACCACACCGTAGCCTTTTTCATCAAAATCTTTTTTAATCATCATATTATTAGCAATATGAGGTTTTGCTGTTTCGCAAATATTCTCAATTGCGGTATTGAGTAACGATTCTGGCGTGATATCTTCATCATAAATAAACGTTAGATTCGGAGCAACTTGTTTAAGTTCGCGATCAACACGTAAAATAACGCGGCAGATCACATTATCTGTTGGCCCAATATTGGCATGCATGAATGCATCTGGTAAATTACGATCAAGCATAATCCAAAAGCGCTTTAATCGCTCATAAACTTCATTTTCTGTTAGATTGCCAACATAAGGGAGTAATATTTGATCTAAACAGCCTAAATAAACAGGCATACCAGTTACAGAAGGAACGTGATGATAAATGATGGTAAGCATATTTAATGCATCATCAAATGTTTTTGCTGGCTCAAGTTCTAGCCATTTTGAACCTTGCTTTAAAAATTTAGCATAATCAGGTAGCACATAGCGGGGCTTATAGGGCGCATGACCTTCATACATATCGCAAATCACACGTTCATCTAAAGCATGTCGGGTTTCACTATCTAGATTTACATAAGGTAAATTATTTTCTGCTGCAAGTGCAAGTAAATGGGATTTTTGTTTAGGTGATAGATTAGGATCAGTCACTATATTATAACAATTTAGTTGAAATTCTGTCATGTTCATAGCTACCTCAGTACTTATTTTTCAATAATAAATGGTGTTGGTTCATAATCTGATGCATTAATAGGCGAGTATTTCTCAAAATACTGTTTTACTACATCAGCATCACGATAACCCGTATCAACATAAGTTGGTGAAGTATTGGTTATTGGGTAACCATCACCACCAGCAGCTAAAAAGTCTAGCGTAACTATGCGATATGATTTTTGTAAATCGATAGGTTCATTTTTAATTTTTATATCTTCAATGTTATTGTTTGATCGTGTCAAGGTGATATTTTTCATATGCGCATATCCGCCAGAACCTGGTTTTTTGTTAAGAGCTATTTTAAGGTAATCAATTAATTCACTACCCGTCAGATCAAAATAAACAACGTTATTACCAAAAGGCTCAACTTTTAAAATATCGCGATAAGTAATATTACCTTCAATTAATGAATCGCGAATCATACCACCTGACATAATCCCCATATCAGCACTGGTTTTTTCAATAAAAGCGCTAAGCAATAATTGTCCCATATTGCTTTGTTGATATCTTACAATATTACGATCACCTTCAAGTCGGCCGGATAACTCTCCGCTTTTAATTAGTAAGTGTTGCTTTCCTTGTTCTTGATAAGGCTTTAGATTTTCAAGTAATTTTTTATCTTGTAATATCTCTTCACTGTAATATTCAAGGCGTTTTGTACCATCACCATTATCAACTTCTTTTTTTAAATTGATAGGGATTAGTTGATAATTTTGCAAAGTTATTTTGCCGTTTAAAAAGGTAAAATCTGCACGCCCAACATATTTACCCCATTCATGCGCTTGAACAATCCAAGTTCCGTTTTGCTGATCGGGTGCACAAGGGGTTCCTGGGACATATTCGGTAATGCGCTTATTTGGACTTGCCATACAAACGGGATTTTGTGAATGACCACCCACAATCATATCTAATTCACCACTTTTTAACCCGCGGGCTAATTCAACATCTCCAGGCGCCATTGAACCATGTTCGCCATTTTCATAATGTCCCATATGCGTTAAAGCAATAATCATATCAGGATGTTCCATCTTTTTTATCTGAGCTATAATTTTTTGCGCCTCGGGTAAGGTTTTATGAAATTCAATGCCATCAGTATTTTTAGGTGAAGCTAAAAAAGTTGTATCATCCGTGGTTAATCCAAATACTGCCACTTTAATACCATTTAAATCAAATGTTGTGTAGGCATCAAAAACGCGATTATCGGTGCCTTTAAAGTAAGTATTTGCAGATAGAAAAGGAAAATTTGCCCATCTTTGTTGTTCACGAATAATCGTTAAAGGGTGATCAAATTCATGATTACCCACAGCCATCGCATTGTAGCCAATTTCATTCATACCTAAAAAATCAGGTTTTGCTTGAAGCACATCGGATTCAGGAACGCCAGTATTAATATCACCGCCAGATAGAAGCAACAATTTTCCGCCTTTAGCAGCTACCTCCTTTCTTATTTTATCAACGACTGTTTTTTGTGCAGCAAGTCCATATTCACCAATATCATTTTGCCAAAAACGACCGTGGTGATCGTTAGTGTGTAAAATAGTAAATTGATAAATTGTGTTCTTTTCCCAAGTGGGTGTTGTTTGTTTTTTGTTCGAAACAGTCGCTATAACATTAGCTGAAAACATACTCAAAACAACAAGTAGTGATATTTTTTTATTTAATTTTGGTTGAAACATGGTTCCTCCTAAATCCTTATTATAATGACTACTCCGTAATCACTTTATAAATCAATTGTGGCTCGCTTGCACTATCACTAACAATAATATTGTCATACAATTTTTGTTTGATTGCATCAAGCTTATCAGTATTGGCATGAATCGTTAATAAAGCTTCACCCTCATCAACTTTATCGCCGACTTTTTTATGTAATACGATTCCAACCGCTGGATCGATGATATCATCTTTGGTTGCTCGCCCCGCGCCTAATTGCATTGCAACAATGCCAATTTGATCCGCAATAATCTTTGTAATGTAGCCTGATTTTTGCGCAGGTAGTGCGATTTGGTATGGCGCGCTTGCTAATTTTTCAGGATGATCAACAACCGAGCTATCACCACCTTGCGCTTCAATTAAGGTTTTAAATTTTTCAATTGCTTTACCATTTTTTATGACCTCTTGCAGTTTAGCTCTGGCTTCTTCTAATGTTTTCGCTTTGTTGGCAAGCACAACCATTTGGCTACCTAATGTTAAAACTAGCTCAGTTAAATCAGCAGGACCTTTACCTTTCAAAGTATCAATCGCTTCTTTTATTTCAAGTGCATTACCAATTGCAAAACCAAGTGGTTGTGACATATCTGAAATAATAGCCATGGTTCTGCGACCAATTTGGTTACCGATATTGACCATTTCGTGAGCTAAATTTTCTGAATCAGCCATATTTTTCATTAGTGCGCCATCACCGGTTTTAACATCAAGCACAATAGCATCAGCACCAGCAGCTAATTTTTTACTCATAATTGAGCTTGCAATAAGTGGAATAGAATTAACGGTGCCAGTTACGTCACGTAGTGAATAGAGCTTTTTATCGGCTGGTGTTAAATTACCTGACTGACCAATTACTGCTAAACCCTTGGTATTCACCTGATTAATAAAATCTTGTTTGCTTAATTCAATTTTGAATCCCGCAATCGACTCAAATTTATCGGTGGTGCCACCAGTATGCCCAAGTCCACGCCCTGACATTTTAGCGACCGGTACATCTAATGCTGCAACTAAAGGAGCAAGTACTAATGTTGTGGTATCACCCACACCACCAGTTGAATGTTTATCGACCTTAATTCCTTTTATTGATGATAGGTCAACAGTATCACCTGAATACATCATGGCACTGGTTAAATCCGCACATTCTTTTGATGTCATACCTTGATAATAAATTGCCATTAATAAAGCGCTAACTTGGTAATCAGGGATAGTACCATTAGTGTAATTAGTAATAAAAAATTGAATTTCGTCAGTGGTTAATGCATGTCCATCACGTTTTTTTTCAATAATATCTACAAATCTCATTATTCGTCTCTCTTAATATCAATAAATTAGGATTATATTCTTCTCATCCATAATTTGGCTTGATGAGAAGGCTAATCCTAGCTAACAATAAGTATCAATTTCTTTTTATTTTTAATTGCGTTCAATTTTAACTATTTTCAATATAGCTAAAATTACATTGCTCACAAGCAAAACTAATCTAAATCACTTGGCGAAAAAGACCAAGGTAACAATTCACCAACAGTGGTTTCTTGGATTTTACCTTGCATATTCGTTAAAATAACTGGCATATCTTTAGCACAAAACTCACTGATTACTTGACGGCAAGCTCCACAAGGTGAAATTGGACCGTCAGTATCACCAATTACCACTAATTTTTTAAATTTTCTTTTACCTTCTGAAACTGCTTTAAAAATAGCGGTGCGTTCTGCACAATTGGCTAGGCCATAAGAGGCATTTTCAACATTGCAACCTAAAATCGCCTCATCATCTTCAGTGATTAATACTGCACCAACCTGAAATTTGGAGTAAGGAACATAAGCTTTAGAGCGAGCAGTTTTAGCGAGTTCAATGAGTTTTTCAATTTTCATATTGAGAATCCTTTGTTTCGTAATAATATTAATTAAATTTTAGGTTGAGCGTTAGCTGATGACTGTAAATCTAATCGATAAACACCAAAACCTAATTTATCTTTTTCGATAAATTCAGTAGGGTATAGTGAATGTTTTTCAATATAAGTTTTAGCTTCATCTGTTGGAGATGATTCAAAACGAATATCTAATTTGGTATCACTTGATATTGGCGCAATTTGCCAGTTGTTATCAACAATAACATTGACCGATCCTTCTTGTTTAGTAACCTTAGTGATATAAGCTGACAGGATCACTCTTAAATCATCCGGTGAATTAAATTTAACATTTTTTTCACCAGTACCTGGGAATATGCCGCTATAAGCTCGATAATTATTTGTAGCAATTAAAAACATTTGATTAGGATCAAGTGGTTTTTGTTGGTAAGTCAGATTAGTTATTCTTTCAGATGTTGGATTGATTAACTGGCAGTTAGCATCATAACGTGGAGGTTTGGTGATATCAATTTGATAATTTACACCATCAATTGTATCAAAATTATAGGTTCTAAATTTATCCCAATTAATTAGGTATTGTGGATTTGCTGTATGAATATCTATTTGGTTATACATACCCGCAGAACATTCAAGCCATTCTTTTACATTTTTGCCTGTAATTTTAATCACAGATAAAATATTAGGATACAGATAGATATCTGCTGCATTTCTAAAGGTAAGATCACCCTTTTTTACATCAACAAAAGCGCTTGGATCGTTTTTTCTGCCACCAGCTTTAAATGGTGCAATAGCTGATAAAACTGGCAGGCCATCCAGATCTGGATCGCCTTGAATAAATTGCTTAACGTAATCGGTTTGTGCATCATTAATAATTTGTAAGGCAGATGTATCTTCGACTAGCGCTAAATAGCTAGTAATATCGGTTGAAACTTTACCAATAGGTTTACTTACAAATTTACGCGTACCTTGGTGGTCTGTTGTTAGAATATCAACGAGTTTTTGATCAGCTTCAACTAAGGCTTTTTTATTCATTTGGTCATAAATTGGCCGTGCTTCAGATTTCCCTGAAATAGCTTGCCAATTGGATTTATCTCCCGTTAGAACTAAATCCACTACGCCTAAATGGCTTCCCCATTGTCCTGGCATGACCGCGGGAACATGATTGATATTTCCTGTTTTTATATCAGTATTAGGCAGTGATTTAAATTCTTCACTTGGGAAGACGCCATGTGAGTGACCAAACATAATTGCATTAATTCCCTCTACTTGGCTTAAGTAATAAACCGAATTTTCAGCTAACGCTTTATAAGGTTCAGCCGACACGCCAGAGTGTGGAATTGCAATAATGACATCAGCGCCTTGTTTTTTCATTTCCGGTACTAGTAATTTAGCGGTTTCGGTAATATCTTTGACAACAACTTTGCCATTAAGGTTAAGTTTGTCCCATTGCATAATTTGTGGCGGGACAAAACCAATATAACCAATTTTGATAGTATGCTTATTATCATCTCTATCAATAACAGGAGTATCTACAATAATATATTGCTTGAAATATGGCTTATTGGTTTTAGCATCATAAACATTGGCATTAATGTAAGGAAATTTAGCTCCAGAAAGGCTTTTTTTCAGAAATTCCAATCCAAAATTAAATTCGTGGTTACCAATATTACCAACAACATAATCAAGGGTATTGAGTGCTTTATATACTGGGTGTATCTCGCCCTCACTAAGGCCTTTATCAACTGCATAATCAGCCATTGGGCTACCTTGAATTAAATCACCATTATCAACAAGAACACTATTTTTTACTTCACCTCTTGCTTGATGAATTAAATTGGCAGTTTTAACTAACCCATATGAATCAATAGTTTGATCTTTAAAATAATCATAATTCATCATATTGCCGTGTAAATCAGTCGTTTCGATAATTCTTAAATCGACTGTTGCAGCATTAACAGCACCAGATATAAATAGGGGTAAAAAACTTAGGGCTAACTTATTTTTTTTCATGTAAATCTCCAAATATTCTGATGAGTTAATTAATGGGGATAGCTAATAATAATTTTTGATATGTTAAAAAACGTTCAATGATTGCTGGATGATATTTTTTATCATGAATAAATTTTTTCAGTAATTTTCTATCATCCGAGGTAAAGTATGAGAGTGCCAAATTCATTAAACGAACTCTAATAGGCTCATCAACAAAAGCTGCTTGGATACCACATAGTGTTATATCAAGCAATTCTAATCGCGAAAAAGAAAATATCGATTGAGCAATATGGTATTCTTTTTCAATGTCGGTACCAAAAATTCCGGCATCATCCGTGTTAAGAGTAATGCGAACACCTTGGTCATACAGTTGTCTAATTGGATGATTAAGTATATCACCCTGTAATTTATTCACTAAAATACGATTGCTGGTGAGAGCAATTTCTAAAGTGATTTTGTTATCAACTAATTGCTTAATCAATTTATCATCTTCAATAGCAGCAATACCGTGCCCAATTCGATTTGCGCCATGTTTTAGCGCTTGAATAATACTTTCCGCTGAGTCAATTTCACCAGCATGGTAAGATTTTTTTAAATTTAATTCAGAAGCAAGTTGATGAGCCTTTTTAAAATCATCAAAATGTCCTGCTTTCTCATTGCCAGCAATATTAAATCCAGTAATAAATGGATGATAATTATTTTCAATAAAACGCAGTGTATCATGCACCACATCGGCGCCAAGGTGTCGTACGCCAATTACATGGTACCTAACGGTAATATTATGCTCTTTTTGAACATCAATAATTGCTTTATCCATTTGATTAAGAGTTTGTTGAAATCTTTCTTTGTCCCAAACAACTTTTCCTTGTCTTTCTGTTGCGCAAATATGATAGGGCGACAAGAACAGTTCACAATAGATTAACCCTTGCTTGGCATTTCTGCTTAAAAAATCGTAAGTAATCAGGTAATAATCGTCAGGATGTTTAACAAAACTCGAAACAGTGTCATAAGTTTGAATAAATGAAACAAAGTCGGATTCATCATAGTTATATCGACCATTTTTATACTCGGTCGCATCATATTCGCCTTGTTGATAACATAATGAATCAGGGAAAGTTAAATGATTTTTATTGGCTAATTTTTTAGCCATAAAGGGAGTAATACTGCCTTCGACATGCTCATGAAGTATAACTTTGGGGATTATGTGTTTATTCATCTTGTTCTAATCTGCTTAAATACGCTTATAAGGTACTTGTAATAGTGATTATTAATCAACTGGCAAACGTATCAAATACCAGAATTGATACACTTATTATAAGCATTTTATGCTATCTTGATAAGATACTTGTTTTCCATACCTTTGTTTCCCATCAATTTATTTTCTATACATTTTGTGCAATTTATCGATTTTCTGTGAGGCCGATAACATTTTGTCACAATCAGGAATTAGGCAACAATTAAACTGTTGCCTATTTATAGAACAAATTATTAGTAGAATAATCTGACTTATCTATCTATTTCAACATTAATTAGGTAGTTAATGCCAATTCACTGCTTGATTTTTAGGCTAATTTTTTATCGGCGTCATCATTTTTGAAAATAAAAACAAAAACAATTGCAAGCACTAATGAATAGCCTGCAAATATAAGCCAAACAGAATGCCAATCTACAATTTTTTCTATTGTATAGTAATTAACCACAAAACCACTAGCCATGGTACCAATATAAGCACCAATACCATTTGTCATCATCATAAATAGCCCTTGCGCGCTATTACGGATATCTGATGATACAGTCTTATCAACATACATAGAACCTGAAATGTTGTAAAAATCAAAGGCACAACCGTAAACAATCATTGAAAGAAGCAGCAATACAAAACCAACAGGGGATGGATCACCATAAGCAAATAGCCCAAAACGAGCCACCCATGCAAGCATACTGATTAGCATGACATATTTGATGCCTAAACGTTTCATAACGAAAGGAACAAATAAGATAAAGACGACTTCTGATATTTGCGAAATAGAAAGTAATACTGCGGGATACTTAATAACTAAACTATCTTTAAATTCTGGAATATCTTTAAAACTATGCAAGAATGGGTCACCAAAAGTATTGGTAATTTGTAAAATACCGCCTAATAACACTGCAAATAGAAAAAAGATCAACATTCTAGGTTGTTTTAAAAGCACAAATGCATCTAAACCTAATGAACTCAAAATCGATTTTTCTTTACTAGTATCGTGAGTAATTTGAATTAAAGGTAAAGTTAAAGAATACAGACTTAACAACACAGAGCTTCCAGCTGCAATATAAAGTTGCATATTACTGAGTTCTAATTGCATAAAGCTCACTAACCACATCGCAACAATAAAACCGACGGTACCAAAGATACGAATTTTAGGGAATTGCGTAATAACATCAAGCCCTTGTGACTCTAAACAAGAGTAAGAAATCGAATTAGAAATCGCAATAGTTGGCATGAAAGCAAAACAATGGATAAGCATCACAATCATCATTAAAAATGGTGACGTGATAGATGCAGCAATGAATAAGGTTATAGCACCAATCAAATGGCAAAGTGCATACAATCGGTTAGCAGGTATCCATCTATCAGCTACGATACCAAGTAAGCTCGGCATAAATAATGAAGCAATACCCATGGTACCATATACGGCGCCGACATCAATGCCAGTAAAATTTAAATTGTTCATCATATAGGAGCCTAAGGTAATTAGCCAACTTCCCCAGATAAAAAATTGTAAGAAAAATATAATTCTCAGTTGTAGCTTGATATTCATTTTTGTTCCTTATTAAATGAGCTCTTTTCTAACCTATTAGATAAAAATTAATGAATAAATAAAAATTTGTTATCGCTATTAAAAACTAGCTATAACGCTAAAAATATTCACGTTTAAAGCTGTTGGTTTACAGCTAATGCGACAATTAGTTGGTTTGTTTTTAACCTAAAAAAAATGGCAGAAATTCTGCCATTAATTTTAATTTGAATTAAGTAATACCGATTCTAACGCAACATTAATCATATTTTTAAAGCCTAATTGTCGCTCTTCTGCCGACATTGCTTCGCCTTTTCGTATGTGGTCAGATACTGTACAAATTGTTAATGCTTTAGCTCCATATTCACTAGCCACACCATAAATGCCCGCTGCTTCCATTTCAACGCCTAAAATATTGTACTTTTCCATAATATCAAACATATCAGGTTCAACACTATAAAACAGATCGGCAGAAAAAAGATTGCCAACTTTAACATTTACGCCTAAGTTTTTAGCAGCATTAACGGCATTGCAAGTCAAACCAAAATCGGCGATAGCGGCAAAATCGTGATCTTTAAAACGTAAACGATTGACTTTTGAATCGGTACAAGCACCTAAGCCAATAACAACATCACCAAGATTAACATCAGGACTGATTGCGCCACACGAACCGATACGAATGATATTTTTAACACCATAAAATTTGATCAATTCGGTTGTATATATAGAACAAGATGGAATCCCCATACCATGTCCCATAACAGAAACTTGCTTACCTTTATAGTGGCCTGTAAAACCAAGCATTCCTCTTACATTAGTCACTTCTTTTGCATTTTCTAAAAAAGTTTCGGCAATAAACTTAGCTCGCAATGGATCGCCAGGCATTAATACCGTTTGAGCAAAAGCATTATCGGTGGCGTTAATATGTGGGGTAGGCATTTAACTCTCCTCAATTTATTACTAAAAATGTACTACACTAACTAAAAAATCGTTATTTACGAATAAATGATTTGCCATAATCCATTGGTGACAAATCAAAGTAATCAGCAACACTTTGCCCAATATCTGCAAATGTCTCTCGATGCCCCAAAGATCCAACAGGCACGCTATCACCGTAAACGATGACGGGAATATGTTCACGAGTATGATCGGTTCCTGGCCAAGTTGGATCACAACCATGATCGGCACTGATAATAAGCAGATCACCAGGCTTAATAAGTGCTAACATTTCAGGAAGGCGACTATCAAAATATTCTAATGCGGCAGCATAACCCGATACATCTCGTCTGTGCCCGTAAGAGGAGTCAAAGTCAACAAAATTAGTAAATACAATCGTGTTATCTTTAGCTTGTTTTATTTCTTCAAGCGATGAATTAAATAGTGCTTCAAGACCAGTTGCTTTCACTTTTTTGGTAATACCAACTTGTGCATAAATATCAGCAATTTTACCGATTGACACAACGGTACCTTGTTTTTCATCGACTAGCTTCTTAATCATTGTTGGTGCTGGTGGCTCAACTGCTAAATCATGGCGATTACCTGTACGTACAAATTCGCCTGACTTATTGCCTAAAAATGGGCGAGCAATAACTCGACCGATATTATAATTGCCTTTGTTAAGCTCATCACGAGCAATTTCACAAACTTCATAAAGCTTATCTAAACCAAATGTTTCCTCATGACAGGCAATTTGGAATACAGAATCAGCAGAAGTATAAAAAATAGGTTTTCCTGAAGCCATATGTTCTTCACCAAGCTCATCAAGAATAATTGTGCCTGAAGAGTGACAATTACCAAGGTAGCCAGGGAGTTTTGCTCGAGAAATAATTTTATTTAAAAGATCTTGAGGAAAGCTGTTAGTTGTATTTGTAAAATAGCCCCAGTCAAAAAGTACGGGCACACCAGCTATTTCCCAATGCCCTGATGGTGTATCTTTACCAGAAGAAATTTCGCTAGCATAACCATATGCGCCAATAATTTCGCTTTCAGTTTTCATGTCTTTAGGATATTGACCAGTTGATTCATATGCCGCTTCTATTAAACCTAATTTGCTTAAATTAGGCAATTTTAATGGGCCGCTACGACCGTGCTCTGCTTTACCTAAAGCACAAGCTTCAGCAATATGACCTAAAGTATTAGCGCCTTCATCACCATATTTTTTTGCATCCTCAGCGCCACCGATCCCAAACGAATCTAGGATCATAATAAAAACTCTTTTCATAATTTCCTCTAACTCATAAGCAATGTAATCAATAATAGCTAGTTAAATAATAATCACTGCATTTTGTGCTGACTAAATAAGTTGATTATAATTTATAAAAACATTATTCAGCTAGTTATAATACACGATAACAAAAAACAAAAAAGATTTAAGCGCTACTTTAGGCGAATATTTGCTTAAATAGAGCAAGGAATTTGATCTTAGTCATACTTTTGAAATAAAAATGTGAATAAACCTGTTTTTATTGAGCTGATTCAATAGCAAATTTACACTAATTTTGCGCAACCCACGCTTAAATAATTAATAAAATAAGATTAACCAATGTGGTAATATAGTTGCTAAATACGAAAAATTCCAAGCTATAAAAAAATAACATATAAAATAGATTCATTTTTGGGCATATATACAAAAATAAAAAGGTAGTTATCAATGAAACAAAAAATTCCTAACACTTTTGGTCTTACTGTTTTTGCACTAAAAGTTATTACTGTAACCACCGTTGAGCAATTACAACAAGTTTGGCAAGATAACTCCCAAAATTTGCCCATTATGATTATTGGTGAAGGTAGTAATTCGCTTTTTACTTGTGACTTTGATGGTATTGTTATTGTTAATCGAATCAAAGGGATGACCATAACCGAAACTGAACAAGCATGGCATTTAAAAGTGGGGGCTGGTGAAATTTGGCACGATTTAGTGTCAACAACTATCGAACAAAATATATCAGGGCTAGAAAACCTTGCATTGATTCCTGGTTGTGTTGGATCTGCGCCCATTCAAAATATTGGCGCTTACGGTGTTGAGTTTCAAAAAGTTGCTGATTATGTGGAACTGCTTGAGCTTGCTACAGGTAAAATTATCACTGTCACCGATGGTCAATATGGATATCGTGAAAGTATCTTCAAAAAAGCGTATTTGCAAGGCTATGCGGTTATTAATGTCGGAATCAAGTTACCAAAAGATTGGCAACCAGTTTTAACTTATGGAGAATTACAAAACTTTGACCCTAAAAGTGTTACGGCAAAAATAATATTTGATAAAGTGTGTGACATTCGGCGCAGTAAATTGCCCGATCCAAAAGTGCTTGGCAATGGAGGCAGTTTTTTTAAAAATCCTGTAGTCGATAAAATTGTGGCAGACAAGCTACTTGAAATTTATCCAAACATGCCAATATATCCACAAGATCATCATCAAACAAAATTAGCCGCTGGCTGGCTTATTGAGCAATGTGATCTAAAAGGATATCAAATAGGTGGTGCTGCTGTGCATCAACAACAAGCGTTGGTATTAGTTAATAAAAGCCACGCAACAGCGGAAGATGTGGTTGAATTAGCACGCTTTATTAAAAAAAGCGTTTTACAAAAGTTCTTGGTGAATTTATCGCCAGAAATCCGGTTTATCGGCAACACGGGCGAAATTGATGCAGACAATTATTTGTAACTAGCAAAAATTATAATTGATTGTAAATTTAGTCCATAAATTAAACTCAATAACACTATGAAACGTTCGTATTCATTTCCGATTTTATTAACTAGTTTACTCTTTGTGACAATCTCATTGTCAGCATTAAATACGCAAGTGCCGCTGTGGTTAGTGCGTAATGAGTTTTCGCTCGGGCAAATTGGTTTTGTGGGTTCAAGTTATTTTACTGGCAACTTGATTGGTACTATTTTTGCCAACTGGTTTATTAGTAAATTCAATGCTCGTTACACATATACTTATAGTTGCATTATTTTTGCAATAGCAACGATTGGCCTAGGTTTTTCAATGAATTTTTATAGCTGGATAGTGTGGCGATTTTTTATTGGTATTGCTTGTGCTGTCACTTGGGTGGTCATTGAAAGTTGCATCTTAGTTACTGGCAGTGTGCGTACTCGCGGTAAAATGCTGGCAGTTTATTTAACTACTTATTATTTAGGAACAGTTCTTGGGCAGGCTCTATTACAGTACTTTCCACAAGATGTATTGTATTTTGGATTGGTTATTACATTATTAATGGGATTAGCGATTTTATTTATTTTGCTCACTCATTATAAATTACCAAAAAGAAAGAGCAGCAGTTTTAATATCATGCCAATGATATTAAATAAACCTTCACGTATTGGGCTTATTGGTTGCGTTATTGCAGGTATGTTAATTGGATCGTTATATTCGCTCTTACCCGTTTATTATTCGCATCTAGGTTATAGTGATATTCAAGTTGCTAATTGGATGATTTTACTTATTCTATCTGGAGTGGCTGCGCAAATGCCAGCTAACTGGTGTGCTGACAAATTTGGACGGCAAATTATATTGCTGGTTGAGTCATTGTTAATGCTAACCGCATGCGTAATGCTAATATTTAATTGGTTTGGTGTTTTGGCGATTATTTTATTAGGTGCAACCATTTACACTATTTATCCAATATCCATGGCTTGGGCCTGTTCGTGTGTAAAAAAACAAAATATTGTGGCGATGAATCAAGCTATGCTGTTGACCAATACCTTGGGTAGCTTGATTGCTCCTGCACTAATAGCACTTATTATGGATAAAACCAGTAATGCTTATTTATTTGTCAGTTTTGCTATAATTTCGTTATACTTCATAATCTTGTTAGCTAAAAAAAGAGGAACGGATGCGCAGTTACAAAAATCCACTTAAATTAATTGAAATACTCTCTGATGGACAGTTTCATTCAGGCGAAGAGTTGGCAGATGTATTTGGTATAACTCGCGCTGGTATTAATAAATATATTAAACAGCTGCGTGAATGGGGAATAGCGCTAACGTCAGTACAAGGCAAAGGTTATTGCCTTGCATCTCCTCTCGATTTACTCAATAAAGCTAAAATTGACCAGTATTACCAGTCAAATAGTCATTGCGAAATATTGCCAATTATTGATTCGACTAACCAATATCTGCTCGATCGCATTGATCAACTCACGTCTGGTAATTGCTGTGCAGCTGAATTTCAATCAAAAGCGAGAGGAAGACGAGGACGTAAATGGTTTTCTCCGTTTGGTAGTAATATTTACTTTTCGATGTATTGGCGGTTAGATCAAGGTATAGCGGCAGCAATGGGGCTAAGTTTAGTTGTTGGTATCGTTATTGCAGACACTTTACGTGCATTATCAGGTCAAGATATCAAAGTTAAATGGCCAAATGACCTTTATCTTAATGATCAAAAGCTAGCAGGTATTTTAGTTGAATTAGCAGGGAAAACGGGGGATTGTGCTCATGTTGTCATTGGTGTTGGTGTCAATTTAACTATGACTAATCCAGATATTAATATTGTTAACCAAAAATGGGCTAATTTAGGTAATATTAATCGTAATTTGTTAGTTGCACAGATTGCTAAGGCCTTAAAAAGTAAATTAACGGAATTTGAAAAATATGGTTTA
This sequence comes from Gilliamella sp. HK2, assembly GCF_001690265.1. NCBI lineage: Bacteria > Pseudomonadati > Pseudomonadota > Gammaproteobacteria > Orbales > Orbaceae > Gilliamella > Gilliamella sp. HK2. Next base: position 162,501 of record NZ_LZGV01000095.1, on the reverse strand, counting down.
ACGCCATTTATTAACGATTGGAATAGATTAGACAACTTTACTAATCGTCCAATAAAACTATTAATTGGCGAAAACATCATTCGTGGGGTTGCTAAAGGCATCAATGAGCAAGGCGCCCTAATGTTAGAAAAAAATGGTAAAATCGACGCTTATATTGGTGGTGAAATATCTTTAAGAAGTGATGAATGATAATTTTCAAAAAACATGAGAAACCTATTCCACTTTTTTTAAGCGAAATAGGTTAAATAATAAAGTTGTTAACTTTTATTTTTAAATCTTAAAACTCGAAGAGCATTTGCCGTCACAATCGCAGTTGTGCCTGAGTCGGCTAACACAGCGAGCCATAGTCCAGTAAAGCCAAATAAGCTAGTAATTAAAAATACTAACTTAACCCCTAATGCAATCGTAATATTTTGTTTAATATTACGACGGGCAAAGCGTGTTAAATGAATTAATTTAGGTAAACTAGACAAGCTATTTTTAGTTAATGCGGCATCGGCAGTTTCTAATGCAACATCTGTACCTCCTCCCATAGCAATGCTAACCGTTGCGGCTTTCATTGCTGGTGAATCGTTAATACCATCGCCCACCATAGCAATTGGCATGGTATTACGAATTCTTTCAATTTCAACCAATTTATCGGTTGGTAATAGCTCTGCGCGATAGTCCATTTTTAATTGAGAGGCAATGGCTTTAGCTGCTCGTGCATTATCTCCTGTTAACATTAAAGATTTGAGTCCAAGCCGATCAAGTTCATTCATTGTCGTAATTGCATCTGAACGCAATACATCTTGCAATGCAATAATGCCTATCAATTGTTGACTTGTCACTGCAACTACCACTGTTTTACCTGCATTTTCAAGCTCCTCAATGATTTGGGCGTGTTCATTATTTAAAGGTAGTGAAACGGTTGCTACTTTGTTTGGTGAAACAATATAAAAAGTCTTGTGATCCACTTCGCCTTGAATACCAACTCCCGCAATAGCTTTACGATTATTAGCCTCATTAATGCTTAGTTGATTTTGTAATGCATAATCAACAATCGCCTTAGCTATGGGATGATGTGACCCACTTTCAATCGCAGCAACTAATGTTAATAACTGTTCTTTTGTTATACCTTGATTAATTACATCGGTTACTTGTGGTTGACCTTTGGTTAAGGTGCCTGTTTTATCAAACGCAATCAATTTAACAGAACCAATATGCTCTAAAGCCGCACCACCTTTAATTAGCACGCCTTGTTTTGCGGCATTAGATAAAGCCGATGTTATTACCGCTGGTGTTGATATAACTAGTGCACAAGGGCATCCAATTAATAATAGTGTCAAGCCACGATAAAACCAAGTATACCAATCAGAATTAAGTAATAATGGTGGCACAATAATTACTAATAGTGCAAACAAAGCAATTGCTGGCGTGTAATAGCGGCTAAATTTATCAATAAAACGTTCAATAGGCGCTTTGCGCTCTTCGGCATCTTCAATGAGTTGTAAAATGCGATCAACCGCATTTTGTCCAACTTCTGAAACTACTTTAAGTTGAATCGTATTATCAACCACTAGCGATCCCGCCAAAATCTTATCACCAGAAAGATAATTAATCGGGATAGATTCCCCTGTTAATGCGCTTTCATCTATATTGGCTTGTTCGCTTATTAAAATGACATCGGCGGGGAAAAGTCCACCCCCCGAAAATTTAATAATATCATTGGGTTTTAAACTATGGCTAGCAACAGTTTTTCGTTCGCCATCAATAATTATCACAGTTTCTTCTGGCATTAATTTAGCAAGTGATGATATCCCCGTTTTGGCTTTATTTGTTGCTATGCTTTCCAGCATTTCACCAATCATAAATAAAAAAATGACCATGGTGGCTTCTTCTGCTGCACTAATAAATAATGCACCAATAGCCGACACACTCATCAACGACTCAATAGCAAATGGTGTACCATTACGTGTTAAAATCCATGCTTCTTTCAAAATAGGAATTAACCCTATTATTGCCGTTGCCATAAATGCATATTCGCCAACGGTTTGATTACATAATAACAGGATATAACTCATCACAATTAAAGTTCCTAATACAACTAAAGGGATTAGTGCCTTTTTGTCAAAATGATGATGATCGTGATGATGCGAATGGTTATTGGAAGGCTCGAAAATAGGTTTATAACCCAACTCGATAACTTTATTTTCAATTAATTGAATAATTTCCTGATTTTTTTTGGGAACAAAAACCATTAATTTTTCGGTAGAAAATATCATCTTTGTTTGGCTAACATTGGGTAAGGTTTTTAAACCATTTTCAATTTTTTGAGCGCAACTGGCACAATCCATACCGGCTATTTTCCATGTTAATTTAACATGTTGGCTTTGCCTATCAGGATCTTCTGGAGGATCGTCAAAGCGACTTTGGGATTTGGTAGTATGTGTATCTCCTCCGCAACAAGGCGTGGATTCTTGATGACAATTTATATCATCAGGTATCTGTATATGATTGTGCGCTATATTTTGACAATTACCATGACAACTATGATGGTGTATGTATTTGTTATTATATAACATAACATTACCTACGTGAGTGGATGATTTTGATTGTACGCTAAAAAATAAAAAAGGAAATTATTTTTATTTTCATTATGTGCTAAATAAGGAGGATCAATTAAAAATGAGTTGAGCAAGTATGTTGTAGTTGCATTAGTTGTTTAGTTTTTTTTAGTTATTATAAATGGCTAGTTTACCAAACATTTAGCTAAATCTATAATCGTTATTTTTGTGATGTAATTACCCTATGTCTTATTGATGATAGGATATTAATTTTGTTTTATTATGTAGATTCCAACCCTAATCGTTTTTCAACTTACTATAAACAACGTGAGGACTTTCTATAAATTATGAAATTTATTTATAGCAATGATAAGGCAAGGGCTCTTCATTGGGCGCTTTGTGAGAAAAAGCGAGCTCCTTTTATAGAGTTAAGTAAGATTAATAATCAATACACTAATATTTTTTATGATATAACAAATTATCATATTTCTTTAGAAGAAATCTCTAATGATATAAAAAAATTATATTTAGCCTACCTTGAGTTTTTTATGCTTTCCGACCCTATGATTGATGAGTTGTATGATCAATATTATTTTTTTAATTTAATAGTAAAAAGTGAACATGCTAATTTTTTTGCGGAAAAATTATATGACTATCTTTTGTTTAAATTAGATAATTTCAACCACAATAAAACTTAATACTATCAATGATGAAGGAAAATCACATTGAAGCTTTACAACATATTTAATGATATCAAAAGATTGGTTTTAAATAGATGAACCTAAATCAAAGTAACTTTAATTGTGACATATTAAACAACATTTAATTTTGCATAACATCATGAAATAGATAGGTTAATTTATACGTGAGAAATGGAATAATGATAGGGCATTTGCAATGAAGACACTTAGCCGTAAACTTGCTTTAACACAATTAGCTATTAATATGATTATACAATATCCAACAAAAGAGATTGAGAATATTCTCTTTGCTGATTACCTTGATGAGCATGGTCAATCTTTAACATATACAAGTATTTTTGATGGTGCCGTTCAAACATTTTTATTGGACTATTTTATTGATATTAAGCTGAAAGGATATTCTAATCACTATTTAAAAAAATACATTAGTGATTTATATAATGAACCTATCACTATTATTGGCGATGAAGATATTTTGTATATATGCCCATGTTGTAGCTATTTAACCTTAGAACATCAAGGGCAATACGATGTTTGCCCATTATGTTCTTGGGAGGATGATGGCACTTTGCATCATGAGTTAGATAAATACAGTGTAGTTAATCATTCAACTTTAAAGCAATATAAAGGAAAATTTGAAAAACAAAAAGTTAACTTCATTAATATTCCATATAAATCAGGTAATGATAATTAATAACAATTGTATAAAACGAGTATTTCAGGGTACATACAACAAAATGCTTTTTGATATCTATTTATAAGTATTAAAGGATGATTAGATGACCAAAATATTGGCGTTATGGGATAGGCAAACACTACCGATAAAAGATGGCATTTACTTTGCCACTGGTGATTCAATTTCTTTTACAACCCAATTTTATCCCCAATTATTTATAAAAAAGGGGAAGCCATTTAATTTGAATTTTTTTTTGAGCGAAGATCCTGATAATATAACTAGTATTGATATCATCAAAAAAATAACCCTAAATGATGGTAATAACTGCTATTTAGGAGAGGGGAGTTATGGCTCTGAAGGTTTTATCGCCTACTTAACACCAGAAAATGCTTTAAAATGGGTGATCTATTTTGAAACATCAAATCCATTTATTAATGCAATTGAACTACCTAACAATTTCCTTATGGTACAATCCAGCGCTAATTTTAAAATAACTATCGAATTAAATAACCCAATTAACCTTGTTTTATCTAAGAATTAGCAATAACAATCCTAACATAGAATGTCATTCTACAATAAGCCAAATATTGATAATATATATTACTTATAATAAATATTATTTTTGATTTGATGATTTTATCAAATGTAAACGCGAGTATTATTTATGAGGCAAAATAACCAACAAATTGTGGATTTGTTAATATCAAATAGTCAAATTTTAGTCAGATCCAAACCGTATTGTGAAACGTTGTCGCAGTGGGGGCAGAAAAACATTGAGCAAGGTGCAGTGATTCATCGTGATTATGCCATTTTTGATCCGTTACCTGATGATACTTTCGGTGCAAATGTTTTTTTAACATTAGCAGATAGTTTTACAATAGATACCCAAACCTTACGATGTATTGCTATTCCTTTTTACACCCATCATGAATATAGCGTTGAAGTTGCCTCTGCTACAGAAAAGTTTACCATTGACTTACCATTAAGTGCGCCATTGTATTCGCTGTATTATGAAATTTGTGAAAGTGATGAAGTTTTTTATAAATTTACTTTTGTAGCTACCTCAACCCCAATCGTCGCACACTATATGATTGATGACGAATGGGGAGGAAAAAAACAAAAAATAATTCAATCAGGAGTACTATAATTCCACCTTTGCTATGATTAGCTCTAATTTATAGCCTGTTGTCAAAGCGAATAAAGAACAATAAATGAAAAAGAAAAATAGCCAAAACACCATAAGCTATGTTGTCGAAGACGAAGGCATCGCAGTAGATATTATTTTGCCCCGCTTTGGCCAGCAACCTATCCCAGTTATTTATTTGGAATCATTTGAGTATAACAAGCAAATGAAAGATGCTATTGATTTCATTACATCCCATCAAATTGAATTATACAACATCATCAATAATGAAATGACGACTTATATCTCTCAAGTTTATAATCAAGATGGTAATAAAGCGCTATCACAAATTTCATTAACTAAAATTTACATCTTGCTAGATGAAAAAGATGAGTACGGCTTGATGTTTGCGTGGTCAGGGGATAGTGAACATGGTATAGGTATTAAAATGAAAAACATGTCAATAGTAAAAATAGGTGCTGCAGAAATCGCATTTTTATAAAGAAAGTTTGCTATTAGGAATAGAATGTGATCAAAAAGCAATCCCTTCTTTGTAAAAGATCATGTGAAAAATTTGCAATGCTTTCAAATATTATTAAAATAATATCATTTAGCTAATTACTTGAATTAATATACTTTAATGCTCCGAATTGGAATTAAGTTAGCATAATGAAGTCGTAGTCAAAAAATATTGCGCTGAATCTTGGCTAATTAACTTAATTATAAGTAACGTAATTATCAGCAACATAACCGTTAAAATCTAAAATTAAGCAAGATGTATGAACTAAAAAAACTATGTCATGATTTACATTTACCAAGTGGTGATAAATTCACTCAAGATTGGGCGTATGAATTGCCAGAGCAATACCGAACCGAAGAATGGTTAGATAGATATATTCGTGCTTATACTCATTCAACTTATTCAAAAACACAAAAACGTATATTAATGACTTTGATACTGGATGTCACGAATGATTTAGTTTCATCAGGCATTAGTGTATCCTCCTTAACGATTAATAAAGCCCTAAAACTTTTATTGCAGGATTATAATTATCATATGGAACTAATTGAGTATTGGTCATTATCTGACGAACCATTGGCGGACTGTTTTGCGCTAACTCCTGAAATAAGAAAGCTAAAAATGCAATTAACTAAAAAATAATATCCATTATCATCAATTTGCCAATGAGGTTGATTATGCAACAAACGACTAATCTATCTGATGATGAATTAAAACTGATACAAATGCGATGTGAGAAAGCAACGGCAGGACCTTGGATCTCTTATCTTGAAGGTCGCGATCATAACAGTGGCAGTAATTTTATTATGACAGGTGATAAAAGTAACCGCGGTGAAGATATTGAACTTATTGGTGCAACTATTGCCGATCAAGAATTTATTGCTCATGCTCGACAAGATATACCAAAATTAATTAATGAAATTAGAAGATTAAAGAAGTTAATTGCAAGTTCTACATAATATTACCCAAACACATAAATGAAAGAACAACGCTTGATGAATTTACCATAGTGGGGGCTACTACTTATTACCTATATTCTTTTTCAACGCATTTATAGATTAATATAAATTGATAGAGAATCTTGGCAGATTAAAATGTTTTTAGTGAATGGATTAGCGATGGAAATATTTGTAAACCAACAGTAATGCAACAAAATCAATGAACACTATTTTCATGGTAAGATGCAGTATTCAATGTGACTATTTAAGCTTATTTTACGACTATTTTGTGTACTTTATTGCAATGAATAAAAACATTATAACGGCTTAATATATTATAATTGTTAATATCATAAAAAACACAAATAACCCAATGAAAAATTATTACGCATTTGAAAAGTTAAACCCAAAAGAATTTATATTAGGAGCAGAAAAACAGCATATATTTCTTAATATGTTAGATATCGTATGCAAGGGAAATTTAACTTTATTTACGCAATCTTTTTCAAATTTTGTTCATCTATTTCAAAGTGATAGCTTTTACATAGCACATAACCTAGTTTTCTATAAAGGTAAAAAAGCTATATGCAAAGGGCATGTTGTGAAAGCATTAAAAACTCAATTTATTGATTTTATAGAATATGCAATTAATCATGATGATCTTCGTTCATTTTTAATAACGCCTATTATAGCTAATCCAAATAACAAACAGGTTTTTTATCTTACGGAGGAAGGATTTTATTTATACGAAATATCAATAATTTAAGTTTTTTCTAAATTTTAGTATAACGATAAGTGGTGATCATTACTTCTTTAATTTTTACAATCTGGTGTGACTAATTCTTAATGCCCCGCCATTTTTGCAAACAGAGTTATCATTACCATATAAACATAATAAATCCTATATTAATAAAGGTAGCAAAATCTAAAGGCATATTTATCAGTAAAGTGAGGAAAAATACGTTGCCTTATTTATTTTTAATTTTATTACGTTTATATTAAATTTAAGTATATAATTGGTCAAAATCCCTTTAATCTAATTCTTCAGTGTATTTTTATGACTAATATCTCTTCGTTTCGCCAAAAGCAAAGCGTTATTTTTGTTGCTTTTTTAGTCACTACATTTGTTGTTGGAATTGCTGGTGCTTTACAAGCCCCCACATTAAGTCGGTTTTTAACTTTCGATGTTAATGTTAATTCACGTCTGGTTGGGCTTTTTTTCTCGGTTAATGCCTTAGCCAGTATTGTTGGGAGTTTTCTATTGGCTAAATATTCCGACACAAAAGGTGATAGGCGTTATATTGTTATCTTCTGCTGTTTAATGGGCGTAGCTAACAGTATCACTTTTGCGTTTACGCGCCATTATTTGATATTAATTACCTTGGGCGTTTTATTTGCGGCGTTATCGTCGGCTGCTATGCCACAAATTTTTGCATTAGCGCGTGAATATGCTGTTAAAACAGGGCGTAATGTTGTGGCATTTAATTCGCTTATTCGGGCTCAACTTTCATTGGCTTGGGTGTTTGGTCCACCAATCTCATTTGGTTTGGCTATTAATTTTGGTTTTACGGCAATGTATTTAGCTGCCATGGGTATGTTTATGGTGGCGATGCTATTTGTTGCTGTATTTTTACCTTCAGTTGAAAAAAATCCTACCTCATCAATAAATAACAACCTAGATCTAAAAGTAGCAAATCAACCACTTTGGCAGAACAGAAATGTGCTATGTTTACTGTTATCTACTGTATTTATGTGGGCTGCGAATATGATGTATATCATCGATATGCCACTTTATGTTGATGAAGTCTTACATTTGCCAGATTCTTTACCTGGCGTATTAATGGGGCTAGCTGCGGGTATTGAAATTCCAGTAATGCTCATCGCTGGATATTTAGTGCCTTATTTAGGTAAACGAAATCTGTTTTTTATTGCGATTACTTGTGGGCTAATTTTTTATACTGGTTTGATTCTTTGCACTGATAAATATGCTTTATTAATACTACAACTTTTTAATGCATTATTTATTGGGATTGTTGCAAATATTGGTATTATTTACTTTCAGGATCTATTGCCAACTCGAATGGGGGTCGCATCGACTTTATTTAATAATGGTGTCATTTTTGGCGTAATTATAGCTGGAATGTTGCAAGGGGTGTTATCTGATATTTATGGGCATAAGATTATTTATTGGGTTGCATTGATTATGGTGGCAATATCGTTGTTATTTTGCCTGTTGGTTAAAAAAGACACTGCTAGCCAAGTCAATTAAAGGCGAACGAGTAACCAAAGTTAATAAGTAATCATTAACGCATAGCCTATTCGCCTTTTATTATCTATTCCGTAAAGGTATTGCATTGGTTGATTGCACCACTATCAAACCCACGTTTAAACCACGTGTAACGTTGTTCAGATGTGCCATGAGTAAAACTATCGGGTACAATGCGCCCCTCGCTTTGCTGTTGTAAGCGGTCATCGCCAATGGCTTTTGCAGTGTTTAACGCTTGTTCAATATCGCCAACTTCAAGAATATTCTCTTTTTGCATGGCATTCCCCCACATCCCCGCGTAGCAGTCGGCTTGCAATTCTAACTTAACGGATAATTTATTATCGATATTTGCTTGGCCTTGCTTTAACCGCTCCACTTGGTCAAATGTTCCAAGCAAATTTTGCACATGATGACCAATTTCGTGAGCGATTACGTAACCCTGTGCAAAATCACCTCCACCGCCCAGCCGTAGTTTTAACTCTTGATAGAACGAAGTATCAAGGTAAACAGTTTTATCAATACTGCAATAAAATGGTCCCATAAAAGCTTTACCCATACCGCAAGATGTTTGGGTTGCGCCATTATAAAGCACTAATTTAGGAGGAGTGTAGGTTTTACCTAAATGTTGAAATTCTTGATGCCAATAATCTTCAGTGCTTGCTAAAATGATTGATGTAAATTTGGCAGCATCTTCATCATTAATTGAATATTGGTTTGAGCTTTGTTCAGTGCTATTTGTGTCAATAAGATCTGAATTTAGTAGCCCTGTTAAATCAACACCATAATAGCCAGCAACTAATACCACCAGCAATAACGCAACTTTACCTTTACCACCAATAGGGATTCGAGCACCTGAATCACCAATCGATTGTGAGCGACGATCTTCAATATTATCGCTTTCTCTTTGGTCTCTCCAACGCATAGTCATTACCTTTGTTAGTTTTTATTCATTTTAGATGATAACAAGTAAGGATTCTAGATTAAACTGATGTTATCGTTGCAATTTGAAAAACTTAATAATAAATAACCTGCTTTACAATCTTTACGATGAGTAAAGCATTTGTTCTCAAAAAAGTTATTTCTTATTATTTTTAGGTATATAATATCACTATCACAGTGTTGTTTAATATTTAAAGGTATTATCATGCCATATTTATTGCTGACATTAGCGGCTTGTTTTTGGGGCGGTAATTATGTGGTGGGGCGAGTTTTAGTTACCCAAGCCGATCCCATGGTGATATCTGAAGGGCGTTGGGTTATTACTGCGCTGTTACTATTGTGCCTTTATTATAGCCAAGTGCGTAGCGACTTATCCAAAATTAAAAAGTCAATCTGGCCAATATGTTTGCTAGCTATTTTTGGTCAAATTATATTTCCATTAGCGCTATATATTGGGCTTCAATATACTTCATCGCTCAATGCGTCAATTTATTTGTCAGCCACACCTGGAATGGTTTTAGTAATGAATAAATTACTATTTAATGATGCAATTTCAAAAAATAATATTTTAGGCGTTTTGTTCAGTACTATGGGGGTTATTTATCTTATTCTGCAAGGAAATATCGCCAATTTAAGTGAGCTCAGCAATATTAATAAAGGTGATTTATGGGCGATGGCATCAGCAATAAGCTGGGCTTGCTATAGCGCATTTTTACGGTTAAAAGATAAATCGATATCAGGTAATGCCTTTGTGACTGTGAGTGCCGTATTAGGCTCGGTAATGTTGTTGCCTATTGGGTTAGTCTATTTTTATTTTCATCCTATTGAGAACCTTGCTCATTATACTGATACGAGTTTTTTGCTTGGCTTATTGTATATTGCCGTTTTTGCATCTTGGCTTTCTTATTTATTTTGGAATAGAGGCATTGTGGCTATTGGTGCAACACGAGGGCAAATATATACTCACATTATTCCTTTGTCAGCAGGCATTTTCAGTATTGTCTTTTTACATACACAAGTTGCGTATTTCCATATTGTTTCGATCATATTCATTGTCATTGGGATCTATTTTTGCTCAAAAAGATAAATTGCTAACTCAGTATAAAATAGTGTGTAAAATATTTAGTATTAGTTGGTTAATTAGCCGAATATTTACAATATCATGTTATTTTGCTATAGTTAGCACTCAATTTTCACAAAAAGGAATTGTTTTGTTGTTATTTAGTAGAAATCAAGATAGACAATAAAACATCGGTTTTTGCTTTTTTATTATCCTCATTTTTTATCTTTGCTGTATTTTTGCTTCAATTTTAATTAGCTGATAAACACATTTTTAATGTGTAATCTAAAAAGTACGTTCTTTGTGTATTAAAAGGTAACCGTTTACCTTGTTGCATCATTCCTTTTTTATTCTTTGCATGTAAACAGGCGGTATTTTATGAAAAAGACAAAAAGATCCAAAAACAAACCATTAAATATTAACGATATTACCATAATTGATGATAACAAGTTAAAAAAAGCCATTACTGCAGCAGCGCTCGGTAATGCGATGGAGTGGTTCGATTTTGGTGTGTATGGCTTTTTAGCTTATGTGTTAGGGCAAGTGTTTTTTCCTGATGCATCGCCTAGTGTTCAAATGGTGGCGGCATTAGCCACGTTTTCGGTCCCGTTTTTGGTCAGACCGTTAGGTGGGGTGGTTTTTGGTATGCTTGGTGATAAATTTGGACGCCAAAAAGTACTATCCATCACTATCATCATTATGTCGTTAAGTACTTTTTGTATTGGTTTAATTCCTTCTTACGCTTCAATTGGCATTGCTGCGCCAGTGTTATTATTGTTAGCTAAATTTGCGCAAGGGTTTTCAATTGGCGGTGAATATTCTGGCGCAGCGATATTTGTTGCCGAGTATTCGCCAGACCGCAAACGTGGTTTTATGGGGAGCTGGTTAGATTTTGGTTCTATTGCTGGTTTTTTAGTGGGTGCGGGTTTGGTGGTATTGTTATCAAGTATTCTTGGCAAAGAAGTGTTTCATAACTGGGGATGGCGAATTCCATTTTTATTTGCCCTACCATTAGGATTGATTGGGCTTTATTTACGTCATGCATTAGATGAAACGCCTGCATTTCAACAGCATACTGATTTAATGGATCATAATGATCGCAATCATATTGAAAATCAACCTAAAATGACATTTAAACAGATCATTACAAAATACTGGCGGAGTTTGCTTATTTGTGTAGGGCTGGTGATTGTGACCAATGTGACTTATTACATGCTATTAACCTATATGCCTAGTTATTTATCTCACAATTTAAATTATGATACAGATCATGGCGTGTTAATTATTATAACCATCATGATTGGTATGTTATTTGTGCAACCATTGATTGGTTTTATTAGCGACAAAATCGGGCGAAAGCCATTTATTATTGGTGGTAGCTTAGGGTTATTAATTCTTGCTTATCCTGCATTTGTTATGATCAACAGCGATATTATTGGGCTTATTTTTTTAGGATTGTTGATTTTGGCTATATTACTTAACTGTTTTACTGGTGTTATGGCCTCTATTTTACCTGCTATCTTTCCAACCAGTATTCGTTACAGTGCGTTGGCTATATCTTTTAATATTTCGGTATTGGTGGCTGGTGCTACACCAACAGTTATCGCTTGGTTAGTTGCAGAAAGTCATAATTTATATATGCCAGCTTATTATCTAATGGCTGTGGCATTAGTTGGTTTACTTACTGGCATAAAAATGAAAGAAACCGCTAATCGACCATTGCGTGGCGGAACGCCTGCGGCATCTGATCGGTCAGAAGCAAAAGAAATTTTATCAGAACATTTTGATTCGATTGAACATAAGGTCGAAGATATTGATGAACAGATTGAAACATTGCAAGAACAGCGCCAAAACTTAGTCGATCAGCATCCTAAATTAGATTAATTTTTGTTGCGTAATTTTAGTGCATCCGAGTTAAGACATTTTCAGTAACTAACTCGGATTTTTTTATAATGAGATTATGTAAGCATAACAAACCTAAAATTTTTCTCAATGATAACGACAAAATAGAAATAACAAAATAAATGGGTAAGTGTAAGGTTGGATAAAAACTTCAATAAAATCAATTACTTTTCTGAACGACTTTTATAAGTTTAAAACCTATTTTTTAAGTGTGAAAACGAGTATAAATTTAGTCTAAAAATAACTATTTGCGGTGTTTTGCGCTGTGCCAGTTTTGGCATTATCGCTGAATATCAAAAGTTTGGAAATTAACAACAAATAGCTTATTCAATACTAATTTATATCTATCAAAACCTATTTTATGCTAGCTGACTTCATCATTAGTTTACTATGATACTGTCGCCGATACTCAGTTGGGGTTCGATCTGTCTTTTTTTTAAAAATCCGACAAAAATAATTACTATCTTTAAATCCTGATGCTTGAGCAATTTCTTTTATATTTAGATCATAATCTTTCAATAGTGATTTTGCATATTCTAAGCGAATTTGATTAAGATATTCATTTAATCCTATTTTACCTTCGCGTTGAAATAGATGTGATAAGTAATTGGGCGAAATGTAAAACATATCGGCTAAAAAATCACGCGTAACATCTTCACGAAAATGCGTATCAATGTATTGGCGAATCGCCTCAAAAAGACTGGTAGTTTTGGATGATGTTTTAATATCGACATTTAGCAAATCAAGGGTGTTGCTAAATAAACTGTGAATAAGGTGATAAGCTGTTTTATTTTGTTTGCTCGGCTGGTTATACCGAGTTAACTCGGTCAGTGCTTGAATAATAAATGATCCAACCCGAGGACCACGCCTTGGGATATTGGCTTGCCCATGGGGAATCAATTGTCTGCCATCCCAATGTAATAGTGTTATAGCAATTTGCTGTTTGCCAAATAAAATAGTTAATAAGGTGGATGGGGCTTGCCAAATGGGTTTGTTCCAGCTGTGAGCAGCGATATAAAGTAAATCGTTGGTTGAAAGTACTTTTTCAAGTACGTTGCCGTCGTTATTAGCCCATAGCATTTTTTGTTTACCATCTAAGACGATCTCAATTCTAGGAAAATCGACTTGATAGGCATGTAAAGGGGCACAATTGCTGTTATTAGCGAAATAGATGTGATTGATTGTTAGCGGGTGATTGACTAACTTAGTTAATTTGTTGTTAATGAAATCTGTCATAAGATTAAATTGATGATAAATCAAGTTGTGCGCAATTGTTGAGATTATATACAGATATAAAAAATATGAAATCAACATAAATTATTTTTTATTTAATAGGCTATTTTTAATTTATGATTGTGTGATCTAAGTCTAAATTTTTCATCTAACGTATATAAATCCAGTAAATGGCAAAAACGTCTTCTAGGCGGTTGGGTGATTTTTTTTTACTATGTTTAGTATAAAAATGATGTTTAGTATAAAAATGTTGTTCTAAGTTAATAGATGATGATTGATCTGAATTAGGAGTGAACCATGGAACTATATCTAGATACCGCTGATGTTACGGCCATTAAACGTTTAGCTAAAGTGTTGCCAATTAATGGCGTAACCACCAATCCTAGTATTGTGGCAAAAGCAGGTAAGTCTATTTTTTCATTATTGGCTGAATTACAAGACGTGCTGGGTGCTGATAAACTGTTATTTGCGCAAGTATTGTCAAGCAATGCTGAAGAGATGATAAAAGAAGCGCATCAGCTAAGAAAAGCAGTGCCATCGATTGTGACAAAAATTCCCGTTAATGCGCAAGGGTTGATGGCAATCAAAGAACTCACCCTGCAAGGTATTCCAACCTTAGGTACTGCTGTTTATGGCGCAGGGCAGGGGTTTTTAGCAGCATTAGCGGGCGCTAAATATATTGCGCCTTATGTTAATCGTATTGATGCTCAAGGTGGAAGTAGCAAAGATACTGTACAAGAATTACAAAAATTGTTAGATTTGCATTGCCCACAGTCAATGGTATTAGCTGCCAGTTTTAGAACACCGAGACAAGCGTTAGATTGTATGCTGGCTGGATGCCAATCGATTACTTTGCCCATAGATGTGGCTGAACTGTTTATTTCTGATCCAGCAGTCGATGCGGCAATCACTAAGTTTGATGACGATTGGTGTAGTGCTTTTGGTGCACTAACGTTTTAACTTTGTTTACCTATTTTTGTTTACCTATTTTTTGACTTGAGCTTGTTTTGCTGCTTTGGCGTGGAACAAGCTGATCTGCCTTTTTCAATTGTAAAAATAGCATAACTCTAACATTTTTTATTGTATGATGATTCTTAATATTAATCACTATAAGGTGCAATGCTATGGATGAAAAAAATAATAAAATCAAAGTAAATAAAAAAGCTATTGTTAATGCATTACTCACAGTATTAAATGTTGAAAAAATCTCGCCTAGTTTTATTCGTGTCCAATTTAGTTGTAATAAGCAAGTTGATATTAATCCTTTATGGATTTGTCCTTACTTAAAATTGTTATTTCCTGATCCTTTAACTGGTAAAATAGAATTTCCCAAGTTTGATGATAATAATAAAATCGTTGTTGACGATAAATTACGCCGACTTATTCGTAGTTATAGTGTGCGTGAGTTTGAATGTGCTAATAATGAGTTTTTTGTCGATTTTGCTATTCATCAGACTGGTTTAGCGTCGGTTTGGTCACAAAAAGCTAAGATTGGGGATCAAATTGGTTTGATTGGTGCTGCCAGTAAATTGCAGTTTACTGATGATCGTTTGGTGTTAATGGGGGATGTTTCAGCCATGCCAGCGATCTGTTATACGCTTGAGCATCTACCTAAAAAGCATAAAGCTTTTGCCTTCATTGAAGTAAATCATAAAAATGATATTGTTTCATTATCAGACAATAAAAATATTGAAGTTTGTTGGCTAGTACAAAATCCAGATAATCCCCATCAATTAATTAATGCGGTAATCAACGCTAATTTATCAAGGCAAGGTAAACTGCTGTTTTGGGGAGGAATGGAGCGCTCGCTTGCACAAGCTCTTCGCCATGCGGTTAAGGATAAATATACACATTTACCGCCGGATGCTTTTCATATTACTAGCTATTGGCGAGAAGGTTTTGCCGAAGGTGAATTTAAACATCGTGAATAATTAGCGGTTGCTTTTTTATGAATATTCTTGCTCATTTACATTTGGCCACGTTAGCACATAGCTCATTAATTGGTAATACTGTGGCCGATTTTGTTCAAGGTGATCCGTATTTAATTTATGATACTGATATTGCTGATGGCATTATGTTGCACCGAAAAATTGATAGCTTGACTGATAACCTGCTTGAAGTTAAACAAGCTAAATTACTGTTCCGTCAATCGTATCAGCGCGTTGCTGCCATTACATTGGATATTGTATGGGATCATTTTTTGTCAAAGCATTGGGATAGCTATGGGCTGTTGCCTAGTGTAGCTCAATTTAATGAAGCAACCAAAGCGCATATCCAACCATATATTAGCGCTTATCCAGTTGATTATCAGCACTTTATGAATGCGATGTGGCGTGGGTTGTGGCTCGAAAATTATGCATCTCTCGATTTTGTTGGCGACGTGTTAGCTGGTATGGCACAGCGGCGACCGAAATTATATTTGCTAGAAGAAACGATTATTGATATCAAACAACATTATGGCCAATTAGAGGCGCTGTTTTTTTTGTTATATCCTAAAATTTGTTTAACAGTAAAACAAGGCATTAACTAAGTTGGATTTAGTGCTATCGGTTTAAGTTTTATACACTGTAGCTTAAGCCGATAGCGGTGAGTATTTTTCGATTAATTAGGTAATATTAGTTTACCATCGTTTATTTGGATAACATCCTTACGATTTGGCAATTGGCTAATCGGTTTTAGATTTTTGTTTGTTACTTGTGGGGCATAGCCACTTTTACCACCTCGAGGTTTTGTGCGCACAACTTGGCTTACAGGTAATGTTGCTTTGTTGGTTAAGTTAGCCCATAACCATTCAATGGCGTCTTCACCATAATAATCAATCGGTAATAAGGTATTGTCAAACGGTGGCCTACCATCTAAGTAACTAGCGTTTTCAACTTCAATATATCGCAGTTGTGACTGACTTCCTTCAACTAAACTATTTAATGCCACATAAGGGCGCGATGTGTAGTTTGATAGTTGTTTAACATTATTACGTCCATGTATAATAAAGGTTTTTATGCCATGTAAGTTGCCAGAAGCGCTAACTTGTTTTATACCTTGTTCAACGCGTGGCTCTTGTGATTTTTTATAAACACAAATAGATCCTTTAGTACCATAATCAACTATCCCCTTCGTTTGAGAGCTAGAATAGAACTCTCGCCTTGGTGTATTGAGATCCTCGTTTTCAACGAGATCCAAAATAGTTGCATTCGGTCCATTCCACAGCGGTAAATGCCCGTTGGCCATTCCCCATATTTGCTGAAACGATATTTCCTCTAATGGTGCAACCTTACCTGTATAATTAATTGGATTTTGCTGAGTGCTTGCCACTGAAAAGTTACACATATTTTCGGTGACATCGTATTTACCATATGCGCTAATATATTGGTAAGGCAGTCCGATAGATTCAGTATAGTAAAAATACGGTAGCTGGATATCCATTTCTGGTGTCCAACCATATTTGTGTAGTTTTTCTAGTGCTTCTTTGGGCGTGCCTGTGGTGAGTAATTTTGCTTTTTTAAGGGCGTTACAGCGTTCTTGTGAATAAAGAAAGTAATCGGCATACGGCACGTAAGAATCATTTTTATGTGCTTTTATTGCTGGGATTGCACATGGTATATATAATGCGCCATAAGCACTGTAATTGGCAATGGATCTGGCTTGTAGTTTGTGTGATTTGCTATCGCCTATCTTGATCGAGACAGGGGTATTATCAAGTTTTGGTTGAATTTGTGGATTGACCGCAACAATACCATCAATCATATTTTGGTCATCTAATTCGCCGGCTTTTAATGCTGCTCCACCACCATCGCTTGCGCCATAGACTAAAACAAGGGTGTTATCTTTGTTAAAGATAGCTTGATCATTAGGTGAAAACATACTATTGAGTTCATAAAAGGCAAATTCTATGGATTTTAATACATGCTCACCCCAGCGGGATTCGGCATTTAGTTTTGAGTGCAACTGTTTTACCGCATAGCGATGCGGGTATTTTTTTATGTATTTTTCTTTATTATCAATTGAAGTATAAAATAAGATATTACCAGTTTGTACTTCTCCCCATACGGTAAAGCCAACTTTGTGTTCCATATCATAAATACCGTTGCCTAATCCTTTGTCATTATAGACCACTGCGCAGTTGTGACGAAGTCCCCATAATCCACGAATTTGGACATCTTTGGCATTTAATATCCCGTCCGAATCACTAGCTGGAACTGCAACAATGCAGGGCTTATGTTTATTAAAATCAATTGGGATTTGTAATAACATACCTACGCCATCATTTCTTTGTACGGCTGTTATTTCGGTGCCTGCAAATTTGCCGTCAAATAAAGGTGTTAATTCTTGCTTCCTAAAACCAAATAGTGATCCTTCCCCAATTTTAGTATCAATATAGCGATTTAGCTTGGCTTGACGGCGTTCTTGAAAGTGTGGTTTGGTCGGAATTTCAACGTCAGGCGTGATACTACTGGTTGATAATGGCGTAAAACCGAGCCCAGCAGTAACAAGATCGTTGCTATCGCCATCATAATATGCCAAGGTACTGCGAACTAGCCATTTAGGTTTTACTATTGTATTGTCAATTTTTTTTGTGTTATGGCTCTGAGCATCTACATTCTCATTTACTACTTTCTCATTTACTGCTGATTCCATGCTCGCAACGGTATTGCTTGAATCAGGAGTTGTTTTATTGTCAGTATTGGTGATTTTGCTAGTATTTTCTTGAACTGTGTTCGTTTTTGCGGTTTCGCCCAATGAAGTTGATTTTGTTGGTTTTCCTTGTGCAATTAATGGCATGGCGACAAGGGCAAAAAATACCAATTTGGCTAATGTTTTTATTTTTTTCTGTTTCATTTTTAATTCCGTTGCAATCACGTTTTAGCAGATATAATTATTATGGTTTATTGCAAAAATTAGATGGTTATTTATTGATTAATATACCTATTATGATAGTTTTAGTCTTTTACTATGTAATTATACACGAATTTTTGTTATTCGTTATTGAGTAAATTTAAATTACAAATTTTCCAAAAAGCGGCAATGATTTTTTCAGATAAGCGTCTTTTTTGCACACAAATCCCTACATCAAATGGCTCCATTAAATTGGTGGACCATTCTGTAATTCGTTCTCGGACTCTTTCTGGACTGTTGTCCATCACGACTTTTGGCAATAAGGCGACACCACAACCCAAAGCAACCATCGACACAATCGCTTCATGCCCTGCGACAGTAGCATAAATTTTGGGGTTGGTTATTTTCTTTTGTTTAAACCATAAATCAATGCGGTGACGGCTTGGGCCATGTTCTGGCAATATAAAAGGGATATTGTGCCAATCAGGTTTTTTTTGATGCAATTTATCGCTAAATGAGCTATTTAGTTTGGGAATCAACAAAACCATGTCAATTTCACCAAATTTTAAAAACTCAATGCCCGTAGGTAGCTGTTTAGGTTTTCCTGCAATGGCTAAATCGGCGGCATTGGATTGTATTTTTCCAACCGCATCGGCGGCATCGCCCGTTGATAGTTTGATTTCAACTAATGGGTAGTGGATCCTAAAACGATCAAGTATTTCAGGCAAATGGCTGTAGGCTGCAGTAACAGAGCAAAATAGAGTTAACTCCCCAACTAATTGTTGTTCTGATTGATCTAAATCCTGTCGCACTTGTTGGTGTAAATTGATCACTTGCTGGGCAAAACGCTTTACTTTTTCCCCTTCATGAGTCATTTGTACTTGCCGATTATCACGAATAAACAGTGCATGGCCAAAGTGTTCTTCTAAACGTTGAATTTGTCTCGATAACGTTGATGGGCTGACATGCATGGCATTAGCTGTCATGCCAAAATGACAAGTTTCACACAAATGTAAATACAATTTTAGATCTCGAATATTCATAACTAGTTCCGTTTTTATACTGAAAAGTTAGGTTTAGCCTGAAACTTTTTGGCAAAAAGACAAACAGCATTTAGCAATATTAAAGTCAAATATTATGCATAGATAAGGCAATAAGGCAAATAACAGCAATAATAACATCAATGGCAAAATAGATAGATACCTGCTAAAATAAATGATTATTTTGTGTGGATTAAAAAGTTAATTTTATGACAGAACAAGCGTATTTAGACGAAGTCAAAGCTCGTCGCACTTTTGCGATTATTTCTCATCCTGATGCGGGTAAAACAACGATTACCGAAAAGGTGCTATTATTTGGTCATGCTATACAAACTGCGGGTACCGTAAAAGGTCGTGGTGCCAATGCTCAACATGCTAAATCTGACTGGATGGAGATGGAAAAGCAACGTGGTATCTCAATAACAACCTCGGTCATGCAATTCCCATATAATGACTGTTTAGTCAATTTACTTGATACCCCTGGACATGAGGATTTCTCAGAAGATACTTATCGCACGTTAACTGCGGTTGATAGTTGTTTGATGGTGATTGATGCGGCAAAAGGGGTTGAGGATCGCACACGTAAATTAATGGAAGTGACAAGGCTACGCAATACACCAATTTTAACGTTTATGAATAAATTAGATCGTGATATTCGCGATCCTATGGAACTGCTTGACGAAGTTGAAAACGAGCTAAATATTATGTGCGCACCCATTACTTGGCCTATCGGTTGTGGCAAGTTATTTAAAGGAGTTTATCATTTAGCGAAAGACGAGACTTACCTTTATCAAACAGGTCAAGGCCATACTATCCAAGAGATTCGAATTATTAAAGGGTTAACTAACCCCGATTTGGATTTAGCTGTTGGCGATGATTTAGCGCAACAACTACGTGAAGAACTTGAATTAGTACAAGGCGCGTCAAATGAATTTGATCTAGAGGCCTTTTTATCAGGTGATTTAACGCCCGTTTTTTTTGGTACGGCATTAGGCAATTTTGGTGTTGATCATATGCTTGATGGTCTAACAGCATGGGCACCAACGCCACAACCACGGCAAAGTGATAAGCGAGAAGTCAAATCTTCGGAAGAAAAATTCAGCGGTTTTGTGTTTAAAATTCAAGCCAATATGGATCCTAAGCATCGTGACCGAGTTGCATTTATGCGTATTGTGTCAGGTAAATATGAAAAAGGCATGAAGTTACGTCATGTTCGTATTGCTAAAGATATTAATATTTCTGACGCCTTAACGTTTATGGCTGGTGATCGTGAACATGTTGAAGAAGCCTATGCTGGCGATATTATTGGACTACACAATCATGGTACTATTCAAATCGGTGATACTTTTACTCAAGGGGAAGATTTGAAATTCACAGGTATCCCTAACTTTGCACCAGAATTGTTCCGCCGAATCCGCTTAAAAGATCCACTTAAACAAAAACAGTTATTAAAAGGACTAGTGCAATTGTCTGAAGAAGGCGCTGTACAAGTATTTCGCCCACTAGCTAATAATGACTTAATTGTGGGCGCTGTTGGGGTTCTTCAGTTTGATGTGGTTGTTGCACGTTTAAAATCAGAATATAACGTTGAGGCGATTTACGAATCAGTTAATGTCACAACCGCTCGCTGGGTAGAGTGTAGTGATGTAAAAAAACTAGAAGAGTTTAAACGTAAATGCGAGCAGAACCTTGCTTTAGATGGCGGAGATAACCTTTCTTATATTGCGCCAAGCATGGTTAATTTGAATTTGACTCAAGAACGGTATCCTGATGTTAAATTTAGGAAAACTCGTGAGCATTAATTTAGTCATCTACCAAATCACAGAGTTTATCAAGATGCTGTAGTATTATTGATAAATTTGTTGTTTTTATTTTTTGTTATTGCTATTAAAACTGAGTTGAGCGAGCAGAAATTATGATTTATAAGAATAGAAGAAAATTAGTTAATTTTATTATTAGTGGATTTATTGGGGCTTTACTTACCACTTCATATTCATCTTTTGCCATCGAAAACAAGCTTGCTAACCCAGTTTTGTTAGAAAAGGTACAACAAAGTGAGCGCGACAAGCGTCAATATGAGGTTATTGAACTGGCGAATAAAATGCGCGTTTTATTGGTTTCAGATCCTAAAGCGGTTAAATCGTTGGCGTCATTAGCATTACCAGTTGGTTCGTTGCAAGATCCCAAAGATCAGCAAGGTTTAGCTCATTATACTGAACATATGGTATTAATGGGATCGAAAAAATACCCTGAACCAGCGAGTTTTTCGCAGTTTTTAAGCCGTCATGCTGGTAGTTATAATGCTAGCACTGCTGCGCATCGTACTGCGTTTTATTTTGAGGTCGAAAATAGCGCATTTGAAACAGCATTAGACCATTTGGCTAATGCTATTGCTCAGCCAAATTTAGATCCTAAATTTGCCGATAAAGAACGTAATGCGGTAAATGCAGAACTGACCATGGCGAGATCAAATGATGGTTTTCGTATTGGACAAATTGATTCGGAAACTATTAATCAAAACCACCCAGCTTCTCAATTTTCGGGCGGTAATTTACAGACATTGAGTGACAAAGAAAGCAGTAAACTACAAGATGCTTTAGTTAATTTCCATCAAGGCTATTATTCTGCCAACATTATGGTAGGGGTAATTTATAGTAATCAGTCTATTAATAAATTGGCAAAGTTAGCAGAAAGCACTTTTGGTCAAATTGTTAATAAAAATATTGATGCACCTAAAATTGATAAGCAAGCGCTGACCGTTGAGACATTAGGTAAACAAATTACGATGGTACCAGCGCAACCAAAAAAATTGTTATTATTGCAATTCCCCATTGAAAATAATGTGGCTAAGTTTGCTGACAAGAGTGATGAATATATTGGCTATTTAATTGGTAACCGTAGCAAAAATACATTAGTTGATCAGCTTCAAAAGCAAGGTTTGATTGAGAGCATTCAAGCGTCAAGTAATCCAATTAAATATGGCAATAGTGGGTTATTTAGTATTTACGTTAATTTAACAGAAGATGGTCTTGCCCAAAAAGATAAGGTTATTGCAGCTATTTTTAATTATTTACAATTAATTCAACACGAAGGGCTTTCTGACGCTTATTATAAAGAAATGCAAAAAGTGCTAGCGTTAGAGTTTAAATATCAAAATGTTGAACGTGATATGTCTTATGTGGAATGGCTGTCTGATCAAATGTTGTTATACCCTATTAAAAATGTGTTGAATTCTGATTATGTTGCTACGCATTTTGACAAAACAACGGTAGTTAATCGTTTAAAAAGTTTCACCGTTAATAATGCAAGGGTTTGGGTTATTTCTCCTAATCAATTGACGAATAAGACCGCTTATTTTGTTGATGCCCCGTATAAAATTGATAATATTACTAATGAAGAAAAAGTAAATTGGCTAAATTTAAGTAAAAGTTTTTCGTTTAGCTTGCCTGAACTCAACCCTTATATTCCAGATGATTTTACGATTTTGAGCCAAAACAGCAATCAATCACAACCAGCGGGATTCAGCAAGCGCGGAAACCATTTCCATTTCGTTAGTCAGTATTTTCGTCAAGAACCGAAAGCTGAAATTGTAGTTTCGTTACGAAATAATGAAGCTTTTATTGATGCGAAATCCAAAGTGGCGTTTGATTTACTCGATTACATTGTTAGCCGTCAATTAGCGCAATTACAATTTCAAGCAAGTATTGCTGGTATAGCCTTATCTACGGGTAGCGATGATGGTTTGATGATTACGGCTAGTGGCTTTAATCAACACTTACCTGAAATGATATTAGCGATACTTAATAGTTATCGCCAAATAACGATTGATGAACAAAGCTTAGCTTTAGCCAAGTCATGGTATTTGCAAAAACTTGATGCAGCGGAACATACAAATAGTTACCAATTAGCTGTTAATCCTGTGAGTGCATTATCTTCTGTTCCT
Source organism: Gilliamella sp. HK2 (assembly GCF_001690265.1). Lineage (NCBI taxonomy): Bacteria > Pseudomonadati > Pseudomonadota > Gammaproteobacteria > Orbales > Orbaceae > Gilliamella > Gilliamella sp. HK2. Next base: position 138,781 of record NZ_LZGV01000095.1, on the reverse strand, counting down.
CATTATTATGAGCGAAGTGTCAGGCGTCAAATCACAGAAGATATGAGTATTAATGATATTTTAGCTTATCGTGATAATCTAATGACTAATTCTGTACCTTATATGCTAAGTTTGGGAAATTTATCTAATGAGAATTCATTAGATCTTTATCATGCTATTCAAAAAATGCTTGCACGCAAAGCTGAATTTACCCCAATGAAAAGCATCAAAATTAAATCACCTTTATTGGCACAAATTACTCAGCAGGCTAAAAGTACTGATAACGCCTTGATGATGAGCTATATCCCAACGAATTATGATCGTATTACAAGTAGTATGTTAAGTTATACACTTTATAAAATAATCTCACCATGGTTCTTCGATCAGTTGCGAACTAATGAGCAACTTGGTTATGCTGTATTTACAACACCAATTACGGTTGGGGATTCTGCGGGGATGAGTTTTATTATCCAAAGTAATCAATATGATCCAGCTTATTTGCTTAAGCGTTATCAAGAATTTTACCCAATTATGTTAAGTAAGTTAGAAGCTTTATCAGAAAATGATATTGAGCAATACAAAAAGGCGATACTTGAGGAGCTGACAATGCCACCTCAAACATTGGATGAAGAATTAAGCCGTTATATGCCAGATTATCGTTTATCACGTTTTGCCTTTGATTCACGCAGTAAAAAAATAGCGAAGGTAAAAAACATCAATAAACAAGATTTGATCGATTTTTATCGTTATTCAATAATCAATCAAAAAGGCTTAGTGCTTGCTTCGCAAGTGCTTGGTAAGCGTTCAGATGATATTAAACAGCCTAGTGCAATTTCAGAATTTACTGAATTTGAAAATGCATCAGCACTACAAGATATTTTATTAAAATAATATACTAAAATGTATATATTACCTGAAATATTTTTATAGAAAATTGGCAATGTAACTACCTTGTGATACACTGCCAAAATTCGAATAATTTGAGTTAATTATGGTGAATGGAACAGTCGATTATTTGGCTATAGGACAGCGGTTACGTGCTTATCGCATCGCTGCTTCGCTTAAAGCTGAAGATGTAGCTCAAAGCCTGAAAATATCAAGAGCAGCGGTTTATCGTTTAGAAAAAGGCGAAATCGTTAAAATTGAGACATTAGCTCGTTTAGCCCTATTGTTGGATACTTCTTTAGCCAGTTTACTTGGTATAGATACTGAATATTACTCTAGTGGTGAAGGTTTTTTTGAGCGAATGCGTCAGCTAGAAGAGCAATCAACCCACATCTATTCCCATTTTGATCCATTTTCTTTTTTATTAACTTCTCCAAACTATCTATCTCATTTAGCCATGATGCTTGAAGAATCAAGTGAATCGGCTGAGATGAAAAAATACGCAGTCATTTTATCAATTTTAAAAGATCGTAAAACACAGTTTTACCAATCAGTTCCTAAAGTAATTAATTTGATTAGTTTGCGTAATATAGAGCGGTTTTTGCACCTTGGCTTAGTAGGCGATTTAACCATTTCGCCGGGTAAAAAATCTGAAAGAATGTTGTTGGCACGCAAAGAGATTTACCATTTAATTGAACTATTAGAACAACAATCTTATGCGCCAACTATTGCAATTACGCAACAAGCAATTCCATCGATTGCTTTCCAAATTTTTTATCAAAGCGAGACTCCAATTTCGCTAGCAATTAGCCCATTTCGATTAGGTGAGTTACCAAATGTAACAACGGGCATTGCATCGATTACCTCATCGCCTGACGCAATTAAACGTTATCGTTCATTATTTGATAAACTATGGCAAAATAGCGCTAAAGAGCAACAAGCCATTGATTTGCTAAAAGCAACGTTAGATAAATTTTAAAGAATATTAAAGAGAGTCATTATGTTATCCTTAACATTACAACCCATAAAAAGATTTAATGGCACCATTAACTTGCCAGGATCAAAAAGTGTTTCTAATCGAGCACTATTACTATCCGCTTTGAGCCAAGGCGATACTCGCTTAACAAATTTACTCGATAGTGACGATGTTCGTTACATGCTTGATGCATTGACGGCTCTCGGTGTGAAATATCAATTATCCCATGATCGTACTATTTGTGATATTGAAGGTGTAGGCGGCAAACTATGCTCTTCACATGCATTAGAACTATTTTTAGGTAATGCAGGCACAGCAATGCGTCCTTTAGCAGCTGCGCTATGCCTTGGCCACAATAACATTGTATTAACTGGCGAGCCACGTATGAAAGAGCGCCCAATTGGTCATTTAGTGGATGCATTGCGTCAAGGAGGGGCTAAAATTGACTATCTTGAAAATGATGGTTATCCTCCGTTACATATTCATGGTGGTTTCATCGGAGGAAAAATTCAAGTTGATGGTTCTGTATCAAGCCAATTTCTAACAGCACTATTAATGGCTGCGCCATTAGCTGAACAAGATACTGAGATAACTATTATTGGTGATTTGGTATCTAAACCTTATATCGATATTACTTTAAAAATGATGGCGATATTTGGCGTTACAGTGGTTAATCAAAACTACCAAACTTTCATGATTAAAGCGAAGCAAAGTTACCAATCCCCGAAAAATTACTTGGTTGAAGGCGACGCTTCTTCTGCATCTTATTTTCTAGCCGCAGCCGCCATTAAAGGTGGCACTGTAAGAGTAACAGGGATAGGTAAAAAAAGTTTACAAGGAGATACACAATTCGCTCATGTTTTAGAAAAAATGGGTGCTAAAGTGACTTGGGCTGATGATTATATAGAATGTTCGCATGGCCAATTAAATGGTATTGATATGGATATGAATCATATTCCTGATGCGGCAATGACGATTGCAACCACCGCTTTATTCGCTAAAGGGAAAACCACTATTCGTAATATTTATAATTGGCGAGTTAAAGAAACTGATCGTTTATACGCTATGGCAACAGAATTACGTAAAGTCGGAGCAACGGTTGAAGAGGGTAGAGATTATATTACTATTGAGCCACCGGCAAAATTAGCCCACGCTGAAATTGAAACTTATAATGATCACCGCATTGCCATGTGTTTTTCACTTGTTTCGCTATCCGATACACCTGTGACAATTTTGGATCCTAAATGCACCATGAAAACATTTCCAGATTACTTTGAACAATTTAAAAGATTAAGTGAATAATAGTATGAATAACACTATCCCAGTTATAGCCGTTGATGGACCCAGTGGAGTAGGAAAGGGCACTCTGTGCCAAGCGTTAGCGAATCATTTTAATTGGCACCTTTTAGACTCGGGGGCAATTTATCGTGTACTGGCATTATCGGCGTTGGAAAAAAATATTGCACTAGATGATGAGAATCAGTTAGCTAACTTAGCATTAAATTTACCTTTATCTTTTGACACAAGTGATATTGAAGTTAAAGTGCGATTAAATGGGATTGATGTGTCTAAAAATATTCGCACAGAGCAAACAGGCGGGGCAGCATCAAAAGTGGCTTCGCTTAATCAAGTTAGAGTTGCGTTATTACAACGTCAGCGTGATTTTAGACAGGCTCCAGGATTGATTGCTGATGGTCGAGATATGGGTACGGTTGTTTTTGCTGATGCGCCAGTCAAAATCTTTCTTGATGCAAGCGCCCAGTCTCGTGCAGAAAGAAGGATGAAACAGTTGCAAGATAAGCAGAATCATGCTAAATTTGCCAACATTTTGCAGGAAATAACTGCACGTGATGAACGCGATCGTAATCGAGCCATTGCGCCGTTAAAACCTGCTGTTGATGCGCTAATAATTGATACCACATCACTGTCTATTCAAGATGTTTTTAATCAATCTATTACGTATATAAACGAAAAACTTGCGCTGTAAGCTAACTTACGGCGTGAACTAAGCTCCATTATATGGATGAGTGGAGTATCGTAAACAACCCCACAAGACATGATGTAATGTGGACGTTAATATTAATTTAAGTATATAAATATGACTGAATCTTTTGCTCAACTCTTTGAAGAGTCTTTAAATCAGCTAGACACTCGTTCTGGTAATATGATCCGTGGTACTGTCGTTGCAATCGACAAAGATGTTGTTTTAGTTGATGCTGGATTAAAATCTGAATCAGCAATCCCAGTAGAGCAGTTTAAAAATGCCCAAGGCGAATTAGAAGTTCAAGTTGGCGACGTTGTTGACGTTGTACTTGACTCAATTGAAGATGGCTTTGGTGAAACCATCTTATCTCGTGAAAAAGCTAAACGCCATGAAGCGTGGTTAGTATTAGAAAAAGCAGTTGAAGATGCTGCAACAGTTTTAGGTGTTATCAATGGTAAAGTTAAAGGTGGCTTTACGGTTGATCTTAATGGCGTACGTGCGTTCCTTCCTGGTTCACTTGTTGATGTTCGTCCATTACGCGATACTTCTCATATCGAAAACAGAGAAATTGAATTAAAAGTTATTAAGTTAGATCAAAAACGCAACAACGTTGTTGTATCACGTCGTGCGGTTATTGAATCTGAAAATAGCGCAGAAAGAGAACAACTTCTTGAAAATCTACAAGAAGGTTCAGAAGTTAAAGGTATTATCAAAAATCTTACTGATTACGGTGCGTTTGTTGATCTTGGTGGAGTTGACGGTTTACTTCATATCACTGATATGGCTTGGAAACGTGTTAAACACCCAAGTGAAGTGGTTGAAGTAGGACAAGAATTACTTGTTAAAGTACTTAAATTTGATAAAGACCGCTCACGTGTTTCTCTTGGCTTAAAACAATTAGGCGAAGATCCATGGGTTTCAATCGCTAAACGTTACCCAGAAGGCACTAAAGTAACAGGTAAAGTAACCAACTTAACTGATTATGGTTGCTTTGTTGAAATTGAAACTGGCGTTGAAGGTTTAGTACACGTTTCTGAAATGGATTGGACAAACAAAAACATTCATCCTTCTAAAGTTGTTAGCCTTGGTGATGAAGTTGAAGTTGTGGTACTTGAAATTGATGAAGAACGTCGTCGTATTTCTCTTGGCCTTAAACAATGTAAACCAAACCCATGGTTACAATTTGCTGATTCGCATAGCAAAGGCGATAAAGTTAGTGGTAAGATCAAATCAATCACTGATTTTGGTATCTTCATCGGCTTAGAAGGTGGTATTGATGGTTTAGTTCATCTTTCTGATATTTCTTGGAATATGCCAGGTGAAGAAGCCGTTAAAGCTTATAAGAAAGGCGATGATATCGAAGCTGTTGTACTACAAGTTGATGCAGAACGTGAGCGTATCTCTTTAGGTATTAAGCAACTAGAAGACGATCCATTTAGCAGTTTTGCTTCTAACTTCAAAAAAGGTGCAATTGTTAAAGGAAATGTGACTGCAGTTGATGCTAAAGGCGCAACCGTTGAAATTGCAGATGGTATTGAAGGTTATTTAAAAGCACAAGATATTGCTCGTGAGCGTATTGAAGATGCAACAACTGCATTAAAAGTTGGTGATGAAGTTGAAGCTAAAATTATCAATATCGATCGTAAAACTCGTGCAATTTCGTTATCAGTGCGTGCAAAAGATGAAGCTGACGAAAAAGAAGCACTTGCGGCTGTAAATAATTCTTCAACTCAAGAAGATGCATCATTTACTAATGCAATGGCTGAAGCATTCAAAGCTGCGTCAAAAACTGAGTAAAAAATGTTTATGTAAAGAGTAAAGAGGGCTTGCCCTCTTTTTCTTTTGTGGTATAGAATGGGTAAATTCCATGCCACATAAAAAATTAGGAGTGATCATGAACAGATCAGATTTAGTAGAACGAATTGTAAACTGGCGGACACACCTTCCTGTGCAACTAGTTGACGATTCGGTTAGAGATATCATCGAGCAGATCGCTTTAGCCATGGAAGGTAACGATCGTGTAGAAATTCGAGGCTTTGGTAGTTTTAGTTTAAATTATCGAGCTCCACGCAAAGCTAGAAATCCAAGAACTGGCGGTAATGTTGAAGTCAAACATAAGTACATTCCTCATTTCAAACCAGGTAAAGAGTTGCGTGAAAGAGTAAACAACGCTGCAAAAGCATAATCTCTAAATTCTATATTTAACTAAAAGCCTTTGAGTAAAATCAATGGCTTTTTTATTTTAAGTAATGCCATTACTGTTATTTAATTACACTCATCAGTTTAGTAAATTCATTTACTCCTATTGATTAACTAAGATCTTCTCATATTTTGTTTTTCATCATTATGAATTGTTTGCAATTTTTAAAATTTGAAAGATTATTAACAATTTTTAGTAAATTGTATCTGGTTTAATGATCAAATTGGAAGACTTCTCAAAAATTTCAAAACCATTTATTTTTTTATGATAGTAAGTGATAGGCTAGTTGTTAGTTTAGACTAACAATAGTAGGCACTAATGAGACAAAGTTGTTCCCTTGATTTAATGGCTATTATGTTTTCATTAGGTTGCCTACCATTACTATTTTTACCACATTTATTTTCTGATTTTCAGTGGTATTTTATTGCCGTTACCTTAGTTATTTTGTTGTTAGTGACTTCAGATAAATTTCGTTGGCTTCTATCTATTTTTATTATATTTTGTTTAGGTTTTTTATGGTCTATTGCTTATTCTAAGCAATATTTAACCAATATCACGCCTTATATTGACAAAATATTAATTGTTAAAGCTAAAGCAGTAAGTATCAATACACGCCAAATAACAACAAATGAGCCTTATCATTTGTCGTTTTCTATTTTTTCTGTTTCAGACCATATGCTTCCTAATAATATTCCAATCACAGTTTATTGGGATAAGTTAGCACTTCCTAAATCTGGCCAAATTTGGCAATTAACATTAAAAGTTAAAGTAGCACACGGTTACTTAAATGAGGGAGGATTTGATAGCCAACGTTTTTCTATTGTCAATCGAAGTTTATTATCAGCTAAATTAGTTGATGCAGAATTATTGCTAGATGAATCTGATGTAAAGCAAGCAATTACTGATTCGGCATTACCCTATATCAATTTGTTTCGTTATAAAGGCATTTTACTTGCTCTCGCTTTTGGCGATCGTTCCCAATTAGATAATTCACATCGTACAGTGATGATGCAAACTGGTATTGCCCATTTAATGGCAATATCGGGTATGCATATCTTAATAGTTTTTGGGATGAGTTGTTTTTTTATCAAAGTTTGCTTGTTTTTTATTCCAAAGCGTTTTATGCATTTTTTCGTTCCGATTATAGCAGGCTGGTTATGTGCATTTTTTTATGCATGGTTAACAGGCTTAAATCCGCCAGCTTTGCGCGCCATATTTGCTTTATCTATCTGGATTTATTTGCGTTATAAAAAAAAACAAATAAGTGCATGGCAAAAAGTCAATCGAATTATTGCGTTATTATTGTTATTTGATCCGTTAATGATTTTATCTGAAAGTTTTTGGTTATCTTGCTATGCGGTAATAAGCTTGATTTTTTGGTTTGACTGGTTACCACTCCCTAAAATAATGAAGTATAAAAAACGTTGGTATGTAATAAGGCTATTGCATTTGCAGTTTGGGTTAACCTTATTATTGCTACCTATTCAATTTTTTGTCTTTCAAGGAGTGAGTGCCGTCTCGATCTTAACTAATTTAATTGCGATTCCCATTATTTCACTATTTACATTTCCAATTATTTTAATTGCGTTAATATGTAGCGCAGTTGACTGTTTTTATATTGCATTATGGTTTTGGTTTATTGCTGATAAGTCTTTGGAATGGTTGTTTTTAAGTTTAGATTGGCTTAATTGGTTATGGATTAAAATTCCTTCCGACTTTTATTTATTAAGTTTTTTCAGCTGGATAATTATAGTTATAATACGCACCGGTGTTTGGCGCCGATTTAGCATGACTTTGCTGGTAATTTTGCTGATGTTACTGTTGCCATTTTTTAAAGATCAGAACTATCGTTGGCGGCTAGATATGTTAGATGTTGGGCATGGGTTGGCTATGGTTATTCATAATGGCAAATCAGCAATTTTATATGATACAGGTGCAAAATGGGATAAAAGTTCGGCTGTGGAAAGAGTTATTATTCCTTTTCTACAGTGGCATAATTTGAACGTGGAAGGTATTATCATCAGTCATCAACATAATGATCATGCAGGCGGTTTGACTATGCTTCAACGTGTTTATCCAAAGGCATGGTTAATGAGTTCATCTTCTGATTACAATAATACTTATCCATGCTTAGCGGGTAATCGTATTATTTGGCATGATTTGACATTTAATGTGCTGTGGCCGAAAAAATTGGTTGGTTATGCACAAAATGACGATTCCTGTGTGGTACAAGTTACTGATGGGCGATTTTCTGTATTATTAACTGGAGATTTAGAACGAAATCAGGAGTATCAATTAGTCACAACATATCGAAACCAGTTGGCATCTACCATTTTGCAAATTCCACATCATGGTAGTAACACTTCATCAAGCTATGCATTTTTAAATCATGTTAACCCCGTAGTCTCGTTGGTATCAACGTCCCGTTATAATCCTTGGAAACTGCCATCTCATAAAGTAATGAAAAAATATCAAGATCTAAAGCTAAATCATTATATTACCGCAAGGTCAGGGCAAATAAGCCTGTTTTTTGATAAACAAAAATGGAGCTTAAAAACCATGCGAAAAGAAATTACTCCTCGTTGGTATCATGATTGGTTTGGTAGTTTACCAATTTATGAGTAAAATAGATTATCTTTCGCTATAGATAGCCGTTTTAATAATTGTTATATCGATATTAAGATATAAAACAATTTTACTAAATGTAATTGAGTGATGTTAAAGTTATGATTGAAAAACTATGGTATGGTAAAAATTGTTTATTTTGGTTATTCATACCATTTGCCTTGTTGTATGGTTTGATTGCATTTGTTCGTCGCTTTTTATATCGAGTTGGCGTGCTTAAGTCTTGGCGCTCTCCTGTCCCGATTATCGTTGTTGGCAATTTATCCGTGGGTGGCAATGGTAAAACACCACTGGTTGTTGGTTTAATTGAAGCACTAAAACAAAAAGGATTACAAGTTGGCGTTGTTTCACGGGGTTATGGTGGTAAGTCTGATAACTATCCGCTTATATTGAATGATACCACCACAACGGCGCAAGCGGGTGACGAACCTGTACTTATTTATCAACGCACTAATGTGCCTGTCGCGGTGGCTCCACATCGTTCGCAAGCTGTTCAAGCATTATTAAACCAGTACCAATTAGATGTTATTTTAACAGATGATGGGTTGCAACATTATGCATTAGAGCGCGATATTGAAGTCGCCGTGGTTGATGGAAAGCGCTTATTTGGTAATGGATGGTGGATGCCAGCAGGACCAATGAGAGAGCGAGAAGACCGTTTAAAATCAGTTGATTTAATTATCATAAATGGGGATAGCATAAATAATTTAGCAACGAAATATGCCCATAAAACCTATACAATGCAATTAACGCCATTATATGCAGTGAACTTGCTTACTCAAGAAAAAAAGCCATTATCATCCTTGCAAAATATTTGTGCTATTGCGGGTATTAGCCATCCGAAACGCTTTTTTGATATGTTGGAAAAAATGCAAGCTAATGTGACTAAAACCGTTTCTTTTGCTGATCATCAAAAATTTACTTTGTCGTTATTAAATGATGTGGCAAGTTGTCAGCAAACCCTTTTAATGACAGAAAAAGATGCAGTTAAATGCAGGCAGTTTGCCCAACAAAATTGGTGGTACTTACCTATTGATGCGCAGATACCAGCGCCAGCTATTGAGCAAATCTGTTTGCTATTAACGAAGATACAATCCCAAAGAGAATAAAATATGAAAGAAACCCTTTTAAATGCACTTGCTTGTCCTAAATGCCATGGTCAGTTGCAATATGATGCCCATAATCAACAGTTAATCTGCTATGCTGATAATTTAATCTATTCAATCAAAGATAACATTCCCGTATTGCTTGAGTGTGAAGCTAAACCGCTTAACCGACCACAGCCTAACCAAGAATAAATAAGGTATTAATTATGAATTTTTCGGTTATTATTCCCGCTAGATACGCATCAAGCCGCCTACCTGCTAAACCACTAGCGGATATTCATGGTAAACCTATGATTGTACGAGTAATGGAACAAGCAAAAAAATCATCAGCCAATCGTGTCATTATTGCAACCGATCATCAGCAAGTCTTTGATGTAGTCAAGGCGTACGGTGGTGAGGTCATACTTACTAGCGATAAACATAACTCTGGTACTGAACGGTTGGCCGAGGTGATAAATAGCTATCAGTTTGCTGATGATGAAATTATTGTCAATGTGCAAGGCGATGAACCTTTAATCCCGCCTATTGTTATTGATCAAGTAGCTGAGAATTTAGTGCAATATAAAACAGGAATGGCTACGTTAGCCGTGCCGATCCATTCTGCTCAGGAAGCGTTTGATACTGGTGCTGTTAAAGTTGTGACCGATAAAGATGGCTATGCGCTTTATTTTTCACGTGCTACAATTCCTTGGGAACGCGATCGTTTTGCTAAATCGACTGATCTATTAAAACAATCCAGTATTGGTGATTTTTATCTTCGTCATATTGGTATTTATGCTTATCGTGCAGGTTTTATTCGCCAGTATATTAATTGGATGCCAACTTCACTTGAACAAATTGAGATGTTAGAACAACTTAGAGTGCTTTGGTATGGCGAAAAAATTCATGTTGCTGTGGCAAAACAGCCTCCTGCAATTGGTGTTGATACGCTTGAAGATTTAGAAAAAGTAAGAACGTTATTTAAGGAATAAGCAATGGCAAACTTTACGGGGTTTACACCAGCTGGACTTAATTTTTTACAAGATGCTTGGATCAACAATAGCAAAACATGGTTTGAAGAACATCGTGCGATTTATGATAACGATTTAATTAGGCCGTTTAGGCTATTGGTGGAACAGTTAACCCCCGAAATGCTCAAAATTGATGAATGGTTTGAAACTAAACCCGCTATAGGTAAAACCATTTCACGCATTCATCGAGATACACGTTTTTCAAATGACAAATCACTTTATCGTAGCCGATTATGGTTGACCTTTAAACGACCTAATCGAGATTGGAAAGAAGCACCAGCCTATTTTTTTGAAATCAGCCCAAGCAGTTATCAATATGGACTTGGCTATTACTGCTCATCCAAAAAAACGATGGATATTTTTCGAGAAGAAATTCTTCATGATACTAAAAAGTTTTTATTGATGACACGTTGTATTAAAAAACCATTTGAACTTGTAGGTGAGAGCTATAAACGACCGTTAATCAAAGAACAAGATACCCAAATAGCGACATGGTACAACCGTAAAAATCTTGCTGTTATGGTGACAAGCAATCATATTGAAGATATATTAAATGCTGATTTACCACAAAAATTGGTTAAAGGATTTAAGCAATTAGTTCCGCTTTATGATTATTTAATGCGGGTTGAGTTAATTAAAAACATACCCGCATTTTAGTTTTGTAACATGAGCTTTAATATTAGATATTAGGAAAGTTTAATATTAATTCTTTAACGCCATTGATAATAAATTGCGTTCCAACGCAAACCAATAAAAATCCTAAGATTCTTGTAGTGGCTTCAATGCCACTTTTCCCCATAAAACGCATTATGCTACCTGCGCTGCGCATACAAAACCAAAGAATAATACATAGCAGTAAAGGCACTAATATTGAAGCAGAGTAAATAACCCAAGTTGCAACATCATAACCACCGCTTTTTACTGTTGATGACATACTGATTATCATGGCAATGGTTCCCGGTCCTGCGGTGCTTGGCATGGCGAGCGGGACAAAAGCAATATTATTTGACACTTCTTTCTTTTTGGCATCGGCCTCCAGCGTTTTATGCGCAGGCTGCTGAGGAAATAACATTCTAAAGCCAATAACGCCAACAATCATACCGCCTGCAATGCGTAATCCTGGAATTGATATACCAAATGTATTCATGACCAGTTGCCCGCAATAAAACGATACCACCATAATCATAAACACATAAATACACGTGAGTTTCGATTGGTAATTGCGCTCCTCATTGGTCATATCGCCCGATAAACCTAACAACAGTACCACAGTGGTTAATGGATTAGTTAATGGAATAAATAAAATTAAACCAAAACCGACAGTTTGTAAAAGTTCTAACATAAATGTGCTTGGTATCTAACAAAAACTGTAGCTAAGTATAATTGAAATATATAAAAAATGCTCGAAATAAAGTTATTTAAAAATAACTAAAAAATAGGATAAAGCAGTATTGGTTTTTATAAAGCATTGAAATAAAATTAAATAAAATCAATACCTTTTCTGACTAATTTTTAGGGCGTAATCGCAGGTTGAAATGCTTTAGAAAAACAATTTATATAAATAAGAGGTAATAAAATGAGAAAGTGATTCTCGCAAAAAAATAGACAAATGTTACCTCTATGATATAACTAACAATCATAGGGGAACACATTATGGTCAAAAAATTCAGTGCAGGCTTCAAACAACAAGCGATGGATTATGCTTTATCTAATGTTCACTTTTCATTAGCTCAAATCGCTAACCATTTAGGAATAGGCAAATCAACACTGGATAAATGGGGTAGACAACTTAAATCCTAACAAAACCAATAAACTTGAGCTAACTAGTGATCAGCAAAAAATTATTGAACTAAAAAAGGCACATGTGTGTTTCATCAACAATCGGAATCGGAGTTATTTTATAATTAAAAAAGGCGTGGCAGAAAAGAAATGAATCAAACAGCAAAAATCATCAACCTAAATTAGGTCTTTTAGCGTTCAGCAAACAGTTAGGAAATGTTCGACAAGTCTGTAAAGTGATGGGGTATAGTCGGGATAGCTATTATCGCTTCAAAAAAGTTTATAAGCAAAGCGGTGTGCTAGCGCTTCAGAAAATAATTCGTAAAAACTAATTTATAAACTTTATTTTAGCTTCGAAGATGCAAAGTACACCAAACCAAAGTATACAGCCAACAGATAAATGAGATTGGTGAGCAATTTTATAAAACGATGAAAACCGAATGTTATGATGTGATGTTCTGATGTAAGATTTATAATGAATTGTCTAAAATTCAATAGGATATTAAAAAAAAGCTGAAATTTTATAATAAAGAAAGAGCGCATTTAGGCAAGTATTTTTGTGGCAAAACACCGTGGTCAACTTGGCTAAACACAAAGGCGTTAGTTAAAGAAAAGTAACTGGAGAATTTATTTTGTGCATTAGACATACATTTTGTTAAAATAAATTCTGGTGAATAATTAGTGTTCGTTAGTTTAAGTTTGAGCTACTATACGTAATTTATATGCCAAACGATTACAAGTAATATAAAAATATTATTCGGGTGAAATCCGACAATAAACTGTACGACTCGTGAAAAATACATGAAGATGAGCTAGATCAACTTTACATACACGGCAAGGTAATGTTAAGCCAATCAATACTATTAAGAAAACACAGCTAGCCGCTTGAGTTTTTTGAATATAATAAAATAGATAATATAACCAGTTAGAAAGTAAGGAGAAAACAATGTTTCATATAGTAAATTTAAGATTAGGAATGAATGATATCAATGCATTAGTTAACACGTATGACAGCGATAAAAATCAAATTCTGCCGTTTATAAATACAAGAGGAGAATTAAAGGCGGATTACTTATTCAATAATTTTCTCCCTAATTGGGGTAATTATCCATTTATGATTGACGCTTCTTTTATTACTCCTGATATGTATGATGAGTATAATCAAGTTAATGGTTTATTAGATCATACTAATGCTTTTCAACATAAATACGAATTTTATGAAAGAATTGTTAATGTTAATAACAATTTAATCCCAGTTATCAGTATATTACCGTCTAGAACGAGAGATAATCTTCAATTTTTATTTAAACTTGAAAATAGACAATACAAAAAAATTGCATTAAGAATAACGGATTTGTCACAAAGCTCAATTAATAACTTATTTGCATTATTAGCGGCATCATATGATGTTAAGAAGATGCTAGTATTATGCGATATAGGATCAATAGTTGGTGAAAATATCAATGTAATTCAAAATAGATTGGATTATATTTTACAGAGGCTTTCAATTGAATATGAGGGTATTGATGTTTCAATAATCTCAACATCATTTCCATCACAAAAAATACCCAATCGAGATGTTGGGGAAGCAATGCCTCACTCTGAAACACCCAATCGAGATGTTTGGGATGTAATACCTAATCTTGACTTACTTCTATATTTTAACTTAAAAAGTTCATTTCAAGGAATAAACCTAATTTATGGAGACTATGGTGCAACTAACCCAACATCTCCAATTGAATATGTTCCTGGAATGCAAATAATACCATGTGTAACTTACTACGATAATTATAATTGGTATCAAATGAAAACGGGCAATAACCATGAATTTAGTAAATTTATTGATTTAGCTAATTGCCTTGTTTCAGAAAATTTTTATCACGGTAATTATTTTAGTTGGGGAGACACTCAAATTTATAACATTGCAAATAAAACCATTAATAATGGTCATTCAGGAACATGGGATGGCATAAGGATTAATCAACATATTACTTCTATTGCCAGAATGCCTTAAGCTTGATCCTGTAAATAAATTTGTGTATTTGCCTATTTTTAACTTATTCTAATGTACAAAAAATAGGTGAATAAAAATGGATGAAAAAAATCAAGAGAGTTAGTGACTGAACTAGCCAAAAACATAGAAACTCAAGACGATTTAGGCGTAAAAAAATGCATAATTCAGTATAAATATTACGACTGAACATTACATTGTAATATTCGGTGTTTATTGTCTTATGAAATCGTTCACAAATCCTATTCGTCTGCGGGCTATAAGCTTTGGTTTTGGTGTGTTCAATCTCTGCTAGTTAGGATAAAGTTCATAAGCATGGCTTTCCTTTATGTCCATTATATTCTGTGCCTAGGTTGATTGGTGTGCGTAATAGTGGCATCTGTTCTCTATCGAAAAAGAAAGCGCTTTATCAGCTACAATTAAACTGATTTTTTAGTATAGACTTTGGCAAAAGCCCGCCTTGAATAGGTATCAATAAACGTTTGTTAGTCTATTTTGAGTGAGTTACAAACTAAATACTTATCAATATACTTTATGTATTAGTCAGCACATCATAATGATAGGCTTGTAGCAAAAGAATTAATGTGATTATTTTTCATTATGTTATAAAATAAAAACTTTAATAAAATCAATGGTTTTTCTGACTGATTTTTATCATGCTCAGCTAATCTAATCTAATCTTTCTTTATGATACATCCTAGCCCTTGTCCTTGATATCATCTACTAAGCTTGGTGCATCTAAACGAGCTTTATGTTGCCAATAAAGCGCTTTGATATTCTCAAATAGTTCATTTGATTTGATTCACGCTTTAGCCAAACAGAATAACCTGATACGCTAACTTTTAACTGACGGAAGATTAGCGGTAATGGGTATGGTAACAAATGTTGCTTCGTATATTGGTACTTCACCGACTTGGATGGTTGATAAAGTACACATACGCCTTTTTTAGCATTTCATTGGCTATTTTTTTGTGCTTTGTTTTTTTCTAGCGCAATCATTTTTTGTTGCTCACAAATTAGCTCGCGTTTACTAGTTTTGTTAGGGTTAAGTTGCCTAAGCCATTTATCCAGCGTTGATTTATCAATACCTAAATAGTTAGTGGTTTTAGCCAATGGAAAATGCGCATTAGCTAATGCATAATCAACCGTTTGTTATTTGAACTCTGTGCTGAATTTTTTGACCATAATGTGTCCCTTATGATTGTTAGTTATATCATAGAGATGGCATTTGTTCATTTTTTGCGAGGATCATACCGGTTTCAGCTACTTTTAAAGGTTCAGCTACTTTTAAAATAGTTACGATTTGATGTTCAGTCATTTTTTTATCATTAAATCCCCTTTTACTTTTATCATAGAGAATTTTCTACTTTTTTGTTGCACTATTTTAGGGGGTAGGTACATAAAGCGTGACCAACAAATGTAAAAAAGAGATGCATTGATATTAAATGCATCTCTTGGTTTCTTTATGTTTTATGTATAGTATTTAAAATGGAATATCGTCATCAAAATCCATTGGAGGCTCAGGCATAGCTGCGGGTTGAGGGGCTGAAGTTGGTGCACCTTGCATTGTTGGGCGAGATTGTGCTTCTGGCGCAGATGAATAATTATTGGCACTTTGTCCCCATGAACCGTTACTTGCTGCTTCGTTGTTATTGCGAGAACCTAAAATTTGCAATGTACCGCCTATTGGGTTGATAACAACTTCTGTTGTATAACGATCGTTACCTGATTGATCTTGCCACTTTCTTGTTTGTAATTGACCTTCAATATACACTTGAGTGCCTTTTTTTATGTACTCACCTGCAATTTCGGCTAATTTACCAAAAACAACAACTCGATGCCATTCAGTGCGCTCACGAGTTTCGCCAGTCTGTTTATCTTTCCAGGATTCTGATGTTGCTAAACTAAGATTAGCAACCGCGTTACCATTCGGCATGTAACGAACTTCTGGGTCTTGACCTAGGTTACCAACTAAAATGACTTTATTTATTCCTCGATTGGCCATTATTAACTCCTAAAAATTGCATAAGTATTTTAAACTATGTATTGTAGCATGAGACTATAGTAATATCAGCGAATTTAATTCTATTAATGGAATTTTGTTCACATTTTGTAAAGATATAGAAACATTAGTCTAATCATAGGAATTTGTTACTATAACGAGTATAATACCCGACATTTGTTGATGTATTGTTCTAAACATATTTCCCCTACTGGAGACCTTATGATTAATGCGTTTGGGTTAAAAAACAAACAATTGGTAAAAATTAATGAAGACGATATAAATAATGCGACTTGGATTGATTTAATAGAGCCAGAAGAGGCCGATCGTGATTTTGTTTTAACACATTTAGGGCAAAACTTAGCAACGAGTATTGAATTAGATGATATTGAAGCGTCAGCTCGTTTTTTTGAGGATAATGAAGGATTACATGTTCACTCTTTCTTTTTTTATGCTGATGCAGAAGATCGAGCAGGCAATTCAACAGTAGCATTTACTGTGCATAATGGGCGACTATTTACATTGCGAGAACGTGATCTACCCGCATTTCGCTTGTACCGAATGCGCTCACGTTATCAAACTATGATTGATGGTAATCCCTATGAAGTATTGCTTGATTTATTTGAAGTTAAAGTGGAGCAATTAGCTGATCAAATCGAAAATATTTATAGCGAATTAGAAGAGCTAAGCTCCATTATTATGGATCGTTCTGCACAGGAACATTATGATGAAGCGATCACCTCATTGGCAGAGCTTGAAGATACTGCATGGAAAGTACGCTTATGTTTAATGGATAGCCAACGTGCGGTTAACTATTTAGTTCGTCGCGCCAAAATGCCGACCGATCAGCTTGAACAAGCACGTGAAGTTATTCGAGATATTGAGTCGCTTGTTCCTCATAATGAGTCGTTATTTCAAAAAGTAAACTTTTTAATGCAAGCTGCGACTAGCTTCATCAATATAGAACAAAGCCGAATTATTAAGATTTTCTCGGTTGTGTCGGTTGTATTTTTACCGCCAACTGTGGTTGCTTCTGCTTATGGTATGAACTTTGAATTTATGCCCGAATTAAAATGGGAATATGGTTATCCATTTTCGTTACTATTAATGTTGTTAGCGGGGGTTGCACCTTATATTTATTTTAAACTAAAAAAATGGTTATAGTTCTTGGTTATTTTAAATAATCTTTAAGACTTTTTCTCCGCTAACTTAGCTTAGCGGAGCCTCGCCTAAGTAATATCATTAAGGTAAATTAGTTAAATGATGATAAATAGTTCATAATATTACCTGTTGCACTTTGTATAGCGGATACATATAAATACTGCTATTTGAATTAGTATAATTAATTTGTCACAGAAGGGAACAACATGAGTCAATATGCACTAGTTACTGATATTGGTGGAACCAATGCGCGATTTGCACTGTATGATTTAACAACTAATAAGTTATCGGCAATCACTAAAATTCTTATCTCAAAAAATGATGTTTTATTAACATTAATTAAAGATTATTTAGCATCCCAATCAGTAACTGTTAAAATGGCTTGTATTGCTATTGCTTGCCCCATTGATAGCGAGGATGTGATCAATCTGACAAACAATGATTTGTCATTTTCACGTTCTGAGTTGATTCAAGCATTAAATCTTACAAAACTGGAAGTAATTAATGATTTTACCGCTGTGTCAATGTCGATTCCTCAATTATCAAAAAATGAATTAGTTAAAATTGAGGGCGGTGAGCCTGATTTAAATTATCCAATTGCAATTTATGGCGCTGGCACTGGGCTTGGTGTTTCTCATTTAATCAAAGTTAACCAACGCTGGGTTAGTTTATCTGGTGAGGGTGGGCACACAGAGCTACCGATGATTAGTGATGAAGAGGATCGTATTTTAGCTCAACTAAGAAAAAAATTTGGACGAGTTTCGACCGAGCGGTTTCTTTCAGGCAGTGGCATTGTTAATATTTATCAAGCTTTGTTACATATTAATAATAAACCTATAGAAGAGGTGACACCTGACATTATTGTCAACAATGCTTTATCAAATAGTTGCCCACTTTGTTTGCAAACTTTAACTTATTTTTGTACCTTTATGGGGCGGTTTGGTGGTAATTTGGCTTTAACACTTAATACACAAGGTGGGGTTTATATTGCTGGAGGGATTGTACCGCGTTTTATTGAGTTTTTTAAAGCATCACCATTTAGAGAGGCATTTGAGCATAAAGGTCGAATGTCATATTTAGTCAAAAAAATCCCCGTTTATGTAATAACTCATGAGGATCCAGGGCTATTGGGTGCAGGTGTTTATTTGCAAAATAGTCTTAAATAAAGATTTATTGATAAGGTTTTATTTTATGATGTGGTGTTATATTTATCGAAGTACCAAAAAAGAAAACTGTTATTTATATATGGAACATGAAAATAACTTTTCAAGCATTCCAGATAAGATACTTTCGATTTTTGGTACGCCAGTATTTGTGATGAAAGTATTACTTGATGGCAAACGACGTTTTGTTGTTGGCTCTTCAGATGAAATCGAACAAAAAATAAAAACAGATGGCTTTTTCTTGCAGATGTTAAAAGAAGATGATTTTAAGGTATGATTGAACCATTTTGGGAATATAAAACGTTAGATAAAATGAGCGACGAAGAGTGGGAACAACTTTGCGATGGTTGTGGTCAGTGTTGCCTGAATAAACTTATGGATGAAGATACGGACGAAATCTTATACACCAATGTGGCTTGTAATTTGCTTGATTCTAATACTTGTCAGTGTAAACATTATTATAATCGCTTTGATTATGAACCAGATTGTATTAAGTTAACACGTGAAAATTTACTTACTATCGAATGGTTACCTGTTACTTGCACGTATCGTTATTTTTCTGAAAAAGGCACGCTACCTGATTGGCACCCACTTATTACAGGCAATAAGAAGCTTATGCATAAGCTAAAAATATCGGTTAAAAATCGCATTGTTTACGAAAAAGATGTGATCTGTTGGGAAGATCACATTATCTAATACAGACCAGCATTATTGCCTTCTTAAAACTGTGGTTAAACCTGCGTTTTTAATAGGTATTTCTATACTCAATTTGGTATGGATTGTTAATAACCTAAAGTGATTTTTTGTTGTTAAAAATCAGACAGATAGTCTCAATAGGAAGTAATTAATTTAGTCCTCAGTAGAAATAAAGGCATCAATAAATAGACCTCGAATTATATCGAGGTCTATTAACAATGAGCTAAGGCGCAATAAATGCCTTTTCTTATATATTTTTCTTATATATGTGGTTTATTTTTTAGCTTGCTCAGCGGCTTTAACAATTGCTGCAAAAGCATCTGCTTTTAGTGATGCCCCACCAACTAATGCCCCATCAATATCTGGTTGAGTAAATAGCTCAGCGGCATTTTTGTCATTAACCGAACCACCATATTGAATGATTACTTGTTCAGCAACTTTAGCATCTTGTTTAGCTATATGGTCACGAATAAATTTATGAACAGCTTGTGCTTGTGCTGGAGTTGCTGATTTGCCAGTTCCAATCGCCCAAACGGGTTCATAAGCAATAACTGCGCCGATAAATGCTTGAACGCCAAGCGCTTTAATTACCGCATCAATTTGGCGAGCGCAAACAGCTTGTGTTTGTCCAGCTTCGTTTTCTGCTTCTGTTTCACCAATACATAAAACAGGGACTAAACCAGCTTCTTTTATTACACCAAATTTTTTAGCAATAAATTCATCAGATTCTTTGTGGTAAGTGCGACGTTCTGAATGCCCAATAATTATATGGCTAACGCCGATATCTTTTAGCATTTCAACAGAGACTTCACCTGTATAAGCACCAGACAGATTAATGCCGACATCTTGAGCTCCCAAAATAATATTAGAGCCATCTAACTGATGTTTTACCAAATCAAGGTAGACTACCGGTGGTGCTATTGCAACATTGCAAGCCGTGTTATTTGATAGCTCATTTCGTAGCCCTGCGACTAAGCTTTTAGCCATGTCGGTACTACCATTGAGCTTCCAATTTCCCATAACAAGTGGTTTACGCATAATTTTCTCCAACTTAAAGTTTAAAATAGTGTTGATTTTAGAATGAATTCGGTATAATGATTGGCATTATACACCAAATAATTTGAGCTTGAGGAAAAATATGTCATTAGAAATATTGAATCAATTAGAGAGTAAAATCCAACATACTGTTAATACTATCACGACATTACAACAAGAGATTGCTACTTTAAAACAAGGCAATCAGGAGTTGGAACAGTTGATTAATGATAGTTCTGATGAAATGAAAGCGTTGCGTGATGAAAATGACAAGCTAAAACAAGATCAACAAATGTGGCAACAACGTATTCAAACGTTATTAACTAAAATAGGTGAAATTACCCAATAAGTTAGCTACTTTACTTGTAAACGCGACTTATGTCGCGTTTGTTTTATTTTTTACTAAAGGCTATGACGAAATTTAAGTTCAATGCGAGAAGAGCTAAAATCTTTATGGATCACTCAGACTATTCATTTAATTGAAAACGAATCTGGGCGGTTTGCAGATCAAGATATTAATAGACAAGTAAGAGCGATGCAGACATCACTTACTAATCGTATTGTGATGCGTGCTGTCATGTTGTCTAAAGAAAATGGTTTGCTTTCAGCGCAAAAAACATTATTACGTGCAGCAAAACTTTCTTTTATTATATTACTTTTTTTATCCACTATATTTGGGGCAACCTTGGCTTTTGGCGCTTTAAGCCAAGATCCGATTAATTTGTATTGGGCTATTTTTAGCTTATTAGGCGTACATTTAGTTACCTTATGCATTTGGTTACTTTCTTTTTTCTTTTTTTCAAATCTTGGTGGGAGTTTACTTGTTTATTGTTGGCTATGGCTGACTAAAAAATTTTCTCAGAAAAAGACAGTACAGCAGCTTATTCCCGCTTTTGTTGAGTTATTTGGTGTACGTATCCGTTGGTTAATTGGTTTTGTTCTCAATCTTTTTTGGACCCTTATATTAAGTAGTGCGCTATTAGTATTAGTTGTTTTATTTTCAACTCAACATTATCGATTTGAGTGGAAAACAACATTACTGAGTTCGGATGCTATTATTAACTTAACTCATTATTTTGGTTGGTTGCCTTCTTTAATCGGTTTTACTATTCCAAACAATGATATTATAAGACTCAGTGAACAAGCATTAAATGCCAGTGACGCACGTTCTGCATGGGCAATTTGGCTACTTGGGATTTTTTGTGTTTATGGATTAATCATTCGATTGCTCTGTATGGTGATTTGCGGGCTTAACTGGATAATAAGCTGTCGGCAAATTAAATTAAATACTCAAACTGCCTGTTACCAATTGTTAGCTAATGACTTACAACCATTGTTAGTTAATGTTGAAGATGCGGATAGTAAAGGAAAAGATAAGGTATCTCGCTTAACCAACCACTTTATAGAAGATGGGCAAGGCGCTTTTTTGGTCGCCATTGACATACAGGAAGATTGGTCACCACCAGGTTCAGTTACTTTTTTAGGTTTTTTAAATACACGCGAGCAACGCCGTAATATTTTAGATTATTTACAATTATCACCAGCTAAAAAATTATTAATTGCTATTGATACTGATAGGACTCCTGATAGGGGAATGTTAAATTTAATTAATCAATTGATGAATAAATCACAACAAAACCGAATTTGGTTTATTAATCAAGGTAAGCAACTTAATAATTGGCAGGTTTTATCACTACAATCAGCTACACCAACATGGTTAAACGAGGAATTTTAACATGTTAACAACATTAAAATTAGCCGTGGTAGGGCATGCAAATGTAGGTAAAACTTCGTTATTACGAACTTTAACTCGAAATAGTCGCTTTGGTGATGTTTCTGATAAACCTGGAACAACTCGGCATGTTGAGTCCATTAAAGTGCCTTTAGATGAGCAAAAGTCAATCATTTTCTATGATACGCCTGGATTAGAAGACAGCTTGGCATTATATGATTATATTAATCATATAACGCCAGCAAATAGTAGGCTCGATGGTGTTGATAAATTAACAAATTTTTTACAAAGTCCTGAAGCAGAAAATTCTTTTGATCAAGAAGCCAAAGTCATTAGACAGTTATTAAAAAGTGATGCGGCTATATATGTTATTGATGTGCGAGAACCTATTCTTGCTAAATATCATGATGAATTGACTATTTTAGCCAGCGGTGATAAGCCATTGTTAGCCGTGCTAAATTTTACTGCCCATGAGGAAAAAAATGAAAAGGAATGGAAAAAATTGCTTTCACGTGTGGGGATTCATGCTATCATAAAGTTTGATGCTATAGTGTCACCCATAGACGGCGAGGAGCGGCTGTACAAAAGCCTAGCTTTATTAATTGAACCTGCAAAGGTTATTTTAGAACAATGGCTAGATCACATTGTGCAAATGCGCGAATCTCGCAATCACAGTGCTAATTTGATTATCGCAGAAGCATTAGTTGATGTCACTGCTTTTTATAAAATGGTAAAGTCAGATGACAAACAAGCTATTGTAGATATGCAAAATCAAGTAAGAAAGCGGGAACAATTAGCAATAAACGAATTGTTAAAACTTTATCAATTCAATTCTGTACTAGAGAGTGAAGAGCATTTACCTTTAATAAAAGGTCGTTATAATGCCGATCTATTTAATATAGATGCGCTAAAAACGATGAGCAAACAGCTGGCAAAAGGTTTTGTGTCAGGTGCAACTATTGGGGCAAGCATCGATTTAGCTGCAGGCGGAATTACGCTTGGCTCAGCAGCCTTAATTGGGGGCGCTGTTGGTAGTTTAATGCAAACAGCTAAACATTATGGCTCTAGAATGCGATACCAACTTTCTGGATATAGAAAATTAAGTATTGATGATGTGATTATTTGTTTTTTTTCTTTAAGGCTTATGAATCTTAAAGAAAGTTTAAATTATCGAAGCCATGCGAACACATCGCCTATTAAGTTATCAAAATTAGACAAACAAGAATGGGAAAAAGGTGTGTTGCCTAAAAGTTTAAAGGTAGCTAGACGTTATTCGCATTGGTCGACTTTAAATAAAGGAACAAAAAGAAATGATAAAAAATGGCAATCGACTATTAGGAACGTTGCTGAGCAGTTGCATTAGCACGCAGAAATGTTTTCTAATAATGACATTTGTTTTGTCTATTTTTATGCTATTTGGCTGTAGTTCTAGCCAACCTCAGGTTTCAAGCAAAAAAACTAAATCTGATTCGATTATGTTAGCTAAAATAGACTCCCATTATAAAAAATGGCAAAATACGCCCTATCGTTATGGAGGCACCACGTTAGCGGGTAGTGATTGTTCTGCATTGGTAATGAATTTTTTCAAAAACAAACTCTCAAAAAACTTACCAAGAAGTGCGGCTGAGCAAGCTCGATTAGGTGTTAAAGTTAATAAGCCTAAAGCAGGTGATTTGGTATTCTTTAAGACAGGCCGTAGCCGCAGTGGTTTACATGTTGGGATTTATTATGCTAATGGTAAATTTTTACATGCTTCAACATCAAAAGGTGTGATTTATTCAAACTTGAATGATAGTTACTGGAAGAAGCATTATTGGATGGCACGCCGTTTAATAACTAGCAAAAGCTAAATCTATATGAAATTAAAGCACTCTAAATTCAATCTATTTAGAGTGCTTTAATGTTATTTTATTCTTTTCCTCTATAATTAAATCATTGATTTTTGTCTTAATTCACGCATTACTTTTGCTACATAAAGCATTTCTTCCGGAGTGCCAAGTGATATACGACACCAATCAGTGGCAGGGGAAAAATCTCGGCCAACTAATATAAATTTTTCTTTCATTAATTCCCGATAATCATTTAATGCAATAGAGGTTTTATGAAACATAAAATTGGTTTCTGATTTAAGATAATGAAATCCAAGCTCGGACAATACTTTTTCCATAATTTCACGTGATACATCAATTACTTTTTTACAATAAGCCAAATATTGAGTATCTTTTAGTGATGACAATGCCGCACAAACTCCACAGTAATTAAGCTTTTCGCCTGCTACATACTGGGCTATGTTTTTAGTGTTTTCTTCTGTACTGACAATGTAACCTACTCGTAATCCAGCCATTGCATGAATTTTAGAAAATGTTTTAAGCAGTACAATATTGTCATACCCTTGGGTAATAAATTTGTCTGCTGACTCAAAAGCTGGATCATTGACAAACTCGGCATAAGCTTCATCAAAAATAAAAATGGTGTTTTTAGGTTTACTTTTTATCCATGATTCAATTTCATTAATGCCAAATACAGAGAAGTAGGATTATTGGGGTTAACTAAATAAACAATAGAAAATCCTTGATAATTTTCAACCGCTTTTCTTAAACCGTTTATATCAATTTTCCAATCGGTTAAACATGGCACTTTAGTGATTTTTAAATGAAATATTTTGGCAAAATGTTCACCATCACTATAGGTGAGTTCGGGTATCACTAATTGAGCATCACGTTTTACAAAAGCAGAAATAGTACTACGGATCCCTTCTGATGAACCTGCTGTCAAAAGAATTTGTGTATCACTTACTTGATGGTATTGAGCTAATGCTTTATTTAAAAGTGGCATTTCAGCTTTTGCATATCTATTTGCTTTCCAAACAGCATCAATGGCTGCTTGTTTGGCTAATGATGACATGCCCAACGCATTTTCGTTAAAATTGAGCCGAATAGGGTGAGTTGCATCTGGCACTACGGCTTTATCAAGCACCGGCAGTGAGAATGAAGTCGAATTTTGTGCTTGTTGAGCATACGCTTTAGATAATAGTTGATTAACGGATAATCCGGCAATTGCTGCACTTGAAAATGTTAATAGCTTTCTTCTACTGATATTTAGGTTACACACCATGATTCACCTCATCTTTAATTATTTTTTATGTGGTCAATAATAAATTATGCAAAAATAATACCAAGCTTATAATAAGTGCAAGAAAGGAAGCACTTTGTGTGATAAAAATAATAAAATAATGATTATTCTTGTTTAACATCTACATTATGTACATCATGCTGATTTAAGTGTGCACTAATGTGGCGCTTTACTGTGCAAAAAGGGCGCAAAAAAAGAACCGCTATTATTAACGGTTCTTTGAGGGATATGTTATCAACTATTCGTGGATAATAGCGCTTAACTCTCTGCTGGTGTTTCTATGTCTGAATAGGTTGCCAGCATCTGTAAGAATTTATATTTAGAATCCACCATTTTAGTTGAACGTTCATGTAAGGTATTAGCAATTGTTGGTTCAAGTGTTTCTAAGCGACGGAAACGCTGTTCTTTCAATAATATCCCAGATAATAAATCGCTGTTCGGTGCTTTTGAATCAAGCAATAAACCAGGCTTACCTTCAGCCATGCGACGTGGATCGTAACGATACAGCGGCCAGAATCCTGATTTGACTAAATCTTTCATTTGTTCGTGTGATTTAGCAAGATCATAACCATGCTCTTCACATGGGCTATAAGCAATAACTAGCGATGGTCCATTATAGGCTTCGGCTTCTTGCAAAGCTTTAAGTGTTTGATTAAGTTGCGAGCCTAACGCAATTTGTGCGACATAGACATGACCATACATCATTATATTAACACCAAGATCTTTACGGGCTTTATGCTTACCTAAATCTGCAAATTTTGATACAGCGCCCATAGGGGTTGCTTTTGACTGTTGGCCACCAGTATTAGAATAACACTGAGTATCTAATACTAATATATTGACGTTATCCGTTAAGCTCATCACATGATCAAGCCCACCAAAGCCAATATCGTAAGCCCAGCCATCGCCACCAATGGCCCAAACTGATTTATCAATCAAATAATTGGCATCTTCGATCAATTCTTGTGCTTGCGCAGAACCTAAATGGGCAAGCTGTTCACGTAACAAGGCGACTTGTTGGCGTTTTTCAGCAATTGATGTTTCTGATGATTTTAAAGCGATAACAATTTCTGGTGAAATGTCGCCTGCAACATAATCAAGCAAACGCAATGCTCGTTTTTTATGTTGATCATAAGTAATGCGATAACCTAATGCAAACTCAGCATTATCTTCAAATAGCGAATTTGCCCAAGCAGGTCCTCGCCCATCACGATCAGTGGTATAAGGGGATGATGGAAGGTTGCCACCATATATTGATGAACAACCAGTAGCATTAGCAATAGCTAAATGATCGCCATAAAGTTGTGTTAACAATTTTATGTATGGTGTTTCACCGCAACCAGCGCAAGCACCAGAATATTCAAATAGTGGTGTAAGTAATTGTGATGTACGTACATCAATGCGTTCAAGCGTTTTGATATCACGATCTGGCAATGCGGTAAAGTATTCAAAATTAGCTCGCTGAGTATCAAGATTGTCGATACGTGATTGCATATTGATGGCTTTAATTTCAAAATTATTACGATCACGTGCAG
The DNA here is from genome assembly GCF_001690265.1 of Gilliamella sp. HK2. Classification (NCBI taxonomy): domain Bacteria; kingdom Pseudomonadati; phylum Pseudomonadota; class Gammaproteobacteria; order Orbales; family Orbaceae; genus Gilliamella; species Gilliamella sp. HK2. The sequence goes on along the minus strand of NZ_LZGV01000095.1, from coordinate 111,770 downwards.
GGCAAACTTCAACACATAAATTGCAACCAGTACAATCTTCTGGCGCAACTTGTAATATATAGCGTTGGCCTTTCATATCGCGAGCTTTCACTTCAAGCGAGCTTAATGAATCTGGTGCATTATCCATATCGTTAGGCTCAACAACTTTGGCTCGAATGGCTGCATGTGGGCAAGCAACGGCACAATGATTACATTGAGTACACAATTCGGGTTGCCAAATCGGAATTTCTTCAGCAATATTACGTTTTTCCCATTTAGTTGTGCCTATCGGCCATGTGCCATCAGTTGGAAATGCTGATACAGGTAAGCTATCACCCAAACCAGCTAACATGGCAGCAGTGACTGTTTTAACAAAATTTGGTGCATTAGCTGGCACAATAGATGGCATAGTTGCACTGCTTTGATCAACGCAACTAAGCGGAACTTGTTCCAACGAAGCAATAGCTAAATCGAGAGCTTTCCAGTTATTTTCGACCAAATTTTGCCCTTTACTACTATAACTTTTAGCAATGACTTCTTTTAATTGGCTGATATTAAAATCATTTTTGAAAATTTCAGCAAGGTGAAAAAATGCTGCTTGCATGACGGTATTTATTCTGGCACCTAAGTTACATTCACGAGCAATTTTGGCCGCATTTATGATATAAAAATGTGCGCGTTTTTGAATTAATTGTACTTGCACTTCTTTGGGTAGACGATGCCAAATCTCATCTTTACTATAGGGTGTGTTAAGCAAAAAGATACCATCATCTTTTAGTTTATCAACAATCTGATATTTATCGATAAACTGATCTTGATGGCAACCAATAAAATGGGCGCTGGTAATTAAATAAGGTGAATCGATTGGATCTAAACTGACACGTAAGTGAGATGCAGTTAAACCGCCGGCCTTTTTAGAGTCATACACAAAATACCCTTGTACATAAAAAGGTGAGCTATCGCCAATAATTTTAATATTATTTTTGGTTGCTGAAACGGTGCCATCACTACCGAGCCCATAAAAAAGAGCTTCAAGTGCAGATTTTTGTGGGATAGAGCAGTTTGGTAATGGTAAAGAAAGACCTGTTATATCGTCATAAATACCAACAGTAAAACGAGGTTTTGGCTTATCCGCTCTTAACTCAGTAAAAATCGCAAGTACACAGCGAGGATCGAACTCTTTTGACGATAACCCATAACGCCCCCCAACAATCAGTGGCATGCATGTGCGCTCTCCTCGCGATAGGCTTTCGGCAAAAGCAGTAATAATATCTAAATACAGAGGTTCGGCTTGCGCTCCTGGTTCTTTAGTTCTATCAAGAACTGCGATTTTTTGGGCAGTATTTGGGATCACTGCAAGTAAATGTTCGGCAGAAAAAGGGCGAAATAATCTAACGATCACAACACCAACTTTTTCATTTTGTTTAAGTAGCACATCAACCACTTCTTTGGTTGTGCTAGCTCCCGATCCCATAATCACAATAATGCGTTCGGCATCACTAGCGCCGTAATATTCAAAAGGCTGATATCTTCTGCCTGTTTCTATTGCAAAAGCATCCATAGCATTAACAACATGCTGATAAGCATTATCATAATAGGTATTTATTGCTTCTCGGCATTGAAAATAGGTGTCAGGATTAGCTGATGTACCGCGTGTTATTGGTTTGTCAGGCGTTAAAGCTTGTGCTCGATAAGCTTTAATAGCCTTATGCGGTAATAAGTTATGGATCTGTTCATCACTCAGTGGATAGATTTTATTAACTTCGTGCGATGTTCTAAATCCATCAAAAAAGTGAGCAAAAGGAAGGCGACTATTTAAACTGGCCATTTGTGCAATTAAGGCAAAATCTTGTGCTTCTTGCACCGAACTTGAACAAAGCATGGCAAAACCCGTTTGCCTAATGGCCATGACATCAGAATGATCGCCAAAAATTGAAAGGGCATGCGTTGCAACTGTTCGTGCAGCAACATGCAAAACAAAAGGTGTAAGTTCACCAGCTATTTTATATAGCGATGGGATCATTAAAAGTAAACCTTGTGACGAAGTAAACGAAGTCGCAAGCGCACCAGTCATTAATGCACCATGAACCGTAGCAATTGCGCCTGCTTCGGATTGCATTTCAATTACTCGTGGCGTATCGCCAAACACATTGGGCTTATTAAATTCCGCCCATGTGCTAGCTTGCTCTGCCATTGTTGAGCTTGGCGTAATTGGATAAATAGCGATGACTTCGTTTGCACGATAAGCAACAGATGACACTGCACTATTAGCATCTGATATGATCATTAAAAAACCTTTAATTTTATAGCGTTATGACATTACTAACTTTTTAATTATTAATATATTGTAACAGAAACTAAGATAGCTTTTAGTTATTTTTATGTTAAACATTTTGCTATTGCCTTACAAAATAAAAACATAAAAAGACAAAATTAATTAATTCAATTAATTAAATTAATATATACCTAAATGACGATTATAAAAATGATATCAGCAAGCTAAAAAACTAAAATAAGAATAGAAAATAATGAGCATAAAAGCGCAAGGTAATCATTAATAGGATGACGTTGATATGTTTTAGATATGTTATGCTAAAATTCATCAATATGTTATGGGTAGATATATAGATTTTTAAAAACAAAAGCAACAGCCAAATTGATTGACAAAATATCAGATAAGCAAGTAATTGATATACTACAAACTGGTGATACCTATTTCCAAGAGTGTTCAAAATTCTGTGTCATTTCCTTTTTTACACCTAGTTAATCGAAATGACACAGAATTTTGAATACTCTCATCCTATGTGTAACTAATCAACTACCATTTTTCTTAGGCTTTTTTATCCATTTTGTATCTAGCTATTTTTTACCCATTCGCTTAGTTCAAAATAGGCAAATACATAAATTTATTTACAGCGCCATTTTTCTCGTTGCTTAGCAAGGTCAATAAGTTTGTCTAGGCTAATTAAAGAATTCATTACATCATTTTGACATAGACTTTCATCATTTTGATAGATATCTTCATCATCTTGATAGGTATCTTCTCTTGTAATCCATATTAACCAAGCTTTAACTGCTAAATATTCTTCAATGGTTAATGTTGTCCAGCGTTCAAATAGATGGCTCTCAGACAGTATTTTTTCAAAATCCATAATCCAAAATACGATTTTATCTATAAGATCTTTAATTCTTGCTTTTTTATCCCATATAACTCTTGCTTTAGCTAAAGACTCAGCTCTAGCCATAGCTCTTGCTTTAGCTCTTACTTTAGCTCTAGTTCTACCTAAAGCTATATCTATAGCTTTAGCCTCAGCTTCAGCCTCAGCCTCAGCTCTAACTATAGCTTCATCTTCAGCTATAGCTATATCCATAGCTTTAACTGAAGTAATAAGTAACCCAGGTAAATAATAAGCATAGGCTGATGGAGTAAATAAAAATAAAGCATCATCATAGTTTACGTATATATCAAGAGTAATATCTTGCCAATTCTTACCCAAAAATTGTTTTAGCGCTATTTCATCATCAGGCATCATTATTGGACCTAATTCCCGCATCGCTTTCGGTCGCTCTCGCCAAGAAAATGCCTCCGTTATTTTATTGAATAATATTTTTTCATATATAACATCATATTTTTCCTGTTCAGGTGCTATTACCTTTTTCACCATTGAAGTTCCTTTTTTAATTTATCACTAATTTTATAACATCTTTTTATTTCACTATCTATCTGATTGATACTCATCAAAATATTTGGACTGGCTATACTAATTAGTACCCGTTTTATCAGGTTATTGTTACGATAAACAAAAAAACAAAAGAAATCACCGATGACAAATCGCATTTCAAGAAGAAAAAAACGCCGTTTTACTTACCAATTAAAAAAACAAATGGTGATTCTATATCAACATGCTAAAAAATAAACGAATATTATTGCTGAGTATGACATCACTAAATCCGCATTAGATAAGAGGATAAAGCAATATCAAACCACTGCCTATTGTTTAAACTCTGCGCTAAATTTTTTGACACATAATGTGTTCTCTTATGATTGTTAGTTATATCATAGAGGTGACATTTGCCCATTTTTTGGCGAGAATTAAACCTATTTCGCTTTCCAACAGAATTCAATTTAACTTGAAATAATAGCCATTACAATTAATTGAGATGGCCTCCAATTTTCTCCAATTCAATATAAAAATGATTAATGATATTTTCTTCCAATTCATCATAATTAATTAAACAACGATTAAAATTATTATCTAGAGTAAATAGGTTTTTATCGATACCTATAAAATTTCCATCATAACGAGCTAACATTCTATAGCAATCCTTTCTATAAATAATTCCTTTAAATCCGTTATTTCCTTTATAGACTTCTAATTTATATTCTGCGTAATCATCTTTGGTATCAACTTTGTAAATTATTGTTTTTATTAATTCATATTGTTTTAGTTCTGCCATTGAGTTTTCCCATTATTTATTAGTACTCTTAATTCTATTTTATATCAATTTATATAGATACTTGTCCAAAGGTATTATGGTTATCTATCTTAGCAAAGCTAGGCTGGTACTGAATAAGCTACATTAGTTTAATTAATTTTAAGAATAATAATAATTATAACAAATTGAGTGGCCCAAATATTTTCTCTAACCTAATATAAAAATTATTAATGATATCTTCTTCCGACTTGTTGTAACAAATTAAATCATTATAAAAATTATGATTTTCAAGAAATAAAGATACATCGCTATTTACAAATCCTTTAACATCATCACGACGTTTCAATCTATATGAGTCTAACCAATAACCAATACCTCTAAAATCTTTGTCTCCTTTATAAATTTCTAATTTAAATTCTTCGTAATGCTCATCTTTACTTAATTCATAAATGATTGTTTTTATTAATTCATATTTTTTTATCTTTGCCATTTTAATTTTTTCCAGTGTTTATTTGAGTATTACAAGATACTAAGCAACACGACTCAACTTTTCTTTAACCTATATCAATTTATATAGTAATTATAATTAATTGAGAGAGCTAACATTTTTCTCTAATTCATTATAAAAAATATTAATGATATCTTCTTCTGATTCATTATAATTCATTAAATTAAGACTGAAATTATTATCTGGACTAAACATAGATTCATCGCACTTTGCAAGACCTCCTTTATAATTAGCTCGCATTCGATAGAGTTCCTTTCTATAGACGATGCCTTTAAATACGTTTTCTCTTCTATATATTTCTAATCGATATTCTATGGAATCTTCATCAGTATCTACCTCATATATCATCGTTTTTATTAATTCATATTTTTTTAGTTCTGCCATTGGATTTCCCCATTATTTATTAAGGCTATTAATTCTCTTTTACATCAATGTATATCTTACCCCAACCTTATTTTTTACTGAATGAGGGGGATTTAATTTAAAATAATTATACAGAACAAATAAATATATATTAATTCTTAAAAAGAAACTTGCAATTGTAACTACCCTCTAAAATCGTACAGCCAAAAAGTAGAAAATTCTCTATGATAAAAGTAAAAGAGGATTCAATTATGAAAAAAAGGCTGAACATCAAATCGTATCTATTTTAAAAGAAGCTGAAGCAGGTATTCCTGTCAAGGAACTCTGTCGTAAATATGGCATGGGTAATTCAATTTTTTAATAATCTAGAACAAGCAAGAAAGATAACCAAAGAATGGCAACTATTTATAACACCGAAAGACCGCATGAGGCATTAAATAATATGACACCGATTGAGTATAAAACACTAAAACAGGTAGCTTAATTTTTCTACATGAGTTGTGTACTAAGTTTGGGGGGATTTACATTTACAATGCGTAAACAACATAGGAAAATCCAGCAGATGAAATCTTTTTAAATAAGATTAATAAAATATAAGATTTTTTAGATTTATTCTGGCCAACTAGGCCTTTGCTAGAAAATAATTGAATAAAAATATACAGTTTATCTATTTATCTAATAGGTTATAATACCCATACTAATCAAACTACATAGAAAGGAATGAAAGGAATGAAAAAAATAATTGGTATATTTTTACTTGGATTGCCCATGTTGTCTTTGGCATCAAATTGTGATGAAGTGAGTGGCAAGATTGCTGAAAAAATTAAAAACAACGGTGTTGATCAGTCTAAATTTCAATTGAAACTCGTGCCAACCGATCAATCGCAACAACAGCATGAAGGAAAACTCGTTGGATTTTGTGATAATGGACAAAAGAATATCTTTTATGTACGTTTAGATGGTGTATCAACAAAATCCTCTAAATCTACAAATAAAAAGGTAAATAATAAATCGAAAAAAACAAAAGTAATAGACCAAAATGCTGAACTACCTGAGTTAAAAATAGATACGTCAGTACCAAACCCAAAAACACAAACAATACCTGTCATAGTAAAGTAATAGCAAAATATAATAGTGCAAATTAATTTTAATATGCATTAAATGATATTTTATTGGCACAAATCATATTATCACTTTTAACATGTAGGCGTGCCAGTCTTTATATTAAGCAGTATTTCAGGAGTTAGAGTGTTTAAATCAAAATATAGTGTTCCTAAAAATATAGATAAACGCATTTCAGCGTTAAAATTAAAAATATCTTCAAGCAATACTTATATTGATTTTTTGAAAAAATATAATGTTGTTGTTTTTGATAATGAAGCCAATATTGACTACTGTATTGATTGTGAGGGCGAGTCATTGCCCTTAGAGGTCATTTTGGGTTTTTCAAAGGAAGATAGAGAAGATTTATTGGCTACCAACGATGGCTATTTAAATAGGATACCTGAGGATTATTTTGCCGTAGCAACACTTAATTACGGCGATTTGCTTTGCTTAAGCCCAAATGGCGAAGTTTATTATTGGGATCATGAAGTGAATGATCTCTATTTTGATATGTCTGTAAAAGGCGGTTATCTAGAACAAAATACTAATCTGAAGTTTGTTGCAAATTCGTTTGATGCCTTTTTATCAATGATTATTAAAAGTGAAGTTGAGGATGATTATGATCCTGATGAAGATGAATATAATAATCCTAATATTCCTTTTCCTGATGAAACATTAGGTTTTTGGTTGGTATATCCTAAAGTTTTTTTTGGTTTACCAAAAAACATGATTGCTATTTATCTTAAAAAACTAGCGATTTCTGAAAAAGGGCGTGAAGTGCTTGCTAAATTTAAAGAAGAAGCTCTTTTGTGATAATTGTTAAATTTATTAGCTTGATCTTGCCTAAAATGGCGAATTAATCACTTAGAAATAGCACATATCCCTCTTAACAAAGTTAGTTGAGCTTGTGTGTTTTTTTAACACGGCTTTCTAAGATATATGATGAGTAATAAATGAAAAAATCATACTTTGTAACATACGGTAGTGATAAATCTAAAGAAGAAATAAGTGAATTTTTGCATAGTCAATTAGATATAACTTGCTGTGAACATGATAGTTTTTATTTTGGCGTGTACTTTTCTTACTCTGGAACTTATGCGGATAAATTGACTATTAAAGATAATTATATTTCACTATCCAATGAGTGGTTGAATGAAGAATATAAACAGTTCAATACACTGATTGAAGCTTCTTTTATCAATGGAAAAAATGTTGATAAGCTAGATAAATATAACACATTAAAAAAGCAGTTTAATCAATTCAGTGTGTTATTGATTATTAGTGATAAATGCATTGAGGAGGATTAATTGCCACTAAATATAGTGAAAATATCAAACCTAAATTAGGTAAATGTTGGGAATTAAGTCTCTATTCAGATAAATATTAATACGCAAGTTTACGTAATGCTTGCCTAAAATGGTACAGCTAAAAGTAGAATATCTTTAATGGTAGAAATAATAGCAATGGTAGAAATAATAGCGGATTTAGTTGTGAAAAAATGACAGAACACCAGATTATATCCATATTAAAAAAAGTCCAAATAGGATTTTTTTTAACGCATTGAAAATCTAGATGCTAATTATATAAGGATCATACAAGAGTCATTTTTGATAATTGCCATATTTTGTTGATTTTGTATACCCGATACGTTTACTACCAAGGTTAACAATATCATTTTATCCATTATGTAAATTAGCTATACCTAAATCTTTTTTCCATTTACTCATCAATTTTACGTTAAAGATTTTATTTATTTCTTTTGGGATTTATATTTTTATAAAAAATATTCAGGATTCTATACCGTTTGAGTGCGAAACTAATTGATTACATCAAATTTGATGTTAATAATCTAAATCAAGCAAGAAGCATAACCGAAGAATGGCGAATCATTTATAATACCTAAATGTCTTATAAGGGCTTAGATAGTATGACATCTTTATCATGAAGAAATATTAATTTATGCAATTTACTAGTGTAATAGATGTTGATAACAGAGAGATTAAAATCGTATTGCCAAAATGAAAATTACTTTAAAAAATAGAATAGACAAGCGTTTAGTTGAGTTCGAATCTGACTTAGGTTATGGCGTTGCTATTTGGGGGGGAAATAAACCATTATTAAACGTGGCTTATCATGTTGAATTAGATATTAACGATTTTTTTCAATGGGGTAGAAATATAACACTTGGCAAAAAACATGAAGCTTACATCAATTTGATTGATAACAACATCGTGTTTAATGCAAAAGTAATATCTTGTGAAGATAAAGGGGTTTTAGTTTTGTCAGTTGCAAATGATATTGTTTTTATAGAAACATCTGACACATGTGAAGTTGGCGCTTATGTCTCATTTTTTACTACGCCTGATAAAGTGATATTACATCCAATAGAACTGTAATATTTAAATAACTATGCCAGTGAGTTTGGCTGATCCATTTTGCTTGCTTCATCTTATTCGTCATTGCGAACTTTGGTCAGCGTAATAACCCAAAGTTTATTAACAGAATTTAAAATCAATAGATTAGATAATATGTTAATGGTTGGTTAACGAATTTTAAATTTAAAAAATATCCACCGTTAACGAGTTTGATATCAATACTGGCGGTAAATTAGCATTTTGATAAATTAGCGTGCTTCCACTGTAGAACAGTATTTCGATTTGTCCTATATCATCTATATGGTTTACTGTATACTTTGGTAATGATTGAATGATATTAGAGGATAACAAATCATTAAAATTGGTTTTCATTATTCCATTTTTATCATCAATAGCTATATCACTCAAGGCTTGTTTATCCTCTGATAAGTTAAGTAGTTCGTAGTTATTATCCCCTTTTTTGGATATGCCTATTTCGATATCAAAAATCCCTATTTTAGCCGTGTATAAAATTGCTGATTTCATTGTTTCTATTTGGCAATGATGAAGAAAAGCCTCTCTTTTTAAACAAGGTAAGCTTTTTAAAAAACCGCCATTATTAATGATATCAATAAGATCAATATGTAATGTTTTCATCTTTATAATATATATCTTACACTAAGTTGTAGCCATTTAAATTAATCATCATCATATACATAGCCATCAATTATTTTACCTTTATACCATACCATATTTTTATAGAGTATATTATCCTCATCAATGTAGTGGGGATTATCAAAATGAATATTATTTCTTTTTAGCAAACAATTATTATATTCATTGTCATTGCATTGCCTGTCTTGGTTGGTATCAATATTTTTTAACAGACAGCTGTTTTTTATATGGATATATTGGTGTTTTTTATAATGGTAGATGCTTTGTATTGTTGTCAAAATCTTTTGTTGTTTTTCATTATAATCGTAACAATCTTTTTGGCCCGTAGCTGTGCTATCTTTTGAGTTAAAATAGATATTACTGCCCCATAAGTTTGTTGCAACAAATTTACCATTGACATTAATATAGTAATCTTCGTTATCTCCTAATCTAGACTGTGAAGGATATTTTTTAATGGCTAAATCAAGTTGGCCATCAAAATTGATATCTTTTAACTCAATACTATTAAAGTAATTGTAGCTATAATTTAAATTTCTTATTTTTTGTAGTAATTGGTGGTTATTTTTGGCATAAACATTAATACCAACCAGTCTAATTTTTTCTTGTTTTTTTTTCGATAATACCGCAGTAAAGTAGGCTTTATCTGATGAATCAGATTGTAATAATTCTAAATGATTAAATTCATCCTCTTTTTTATTACTTATTTCAAATTGCTTTTGTAAAGTTACCGTATATTGTTGGTTTTTCTTGCCATCAAACCAATAACCCATCAAATTCTGGCCAAAAATTTTTGGCGCCTTGTTCTGTTCTGCCCATATATGATTAAATTTAAAATAACTGATTGAGTCTTTAAACTTTATTTGGTTAGTATTGTTATCGATATAAATATCGGTATCATCATAAAGCGTTAAATCAGTTTGCTTGCTTACATTATCGCATGAGCTAATAAACTTACAATCAGAGGATAATGGGTGTTGTATTTGTTTATGATCATCTTTATCAACCCAAAAAGCATTGATAAAATTGCTGTCTGAATATAACGTTATTTCTTTATTGGCAATATGGCCTTTGTAAACATAGGTTGAACCTAATACAGGAGAAGAGAGTATTAAAAGTAAAACAAGTGGTATATTTTTAATTTTCATTATTCCCTATCCGTAGGTATTATTTTAAATTTGAGTGGGTTAAATAATTAATTCTTATAGCTGCGATCATTATTCAATCGTTTTAATTAGTCATGTTTACGAGTTTGAGTATAAACTAATTAAATCATTTTTTTAATATCAAATGAACTTAATCTTTTAAAAAGAGTGCATCGAAAAATTTATTTCATATCAAGAAACTTCAGTTAGTGTCATATCTCAGTATCAAAATAAGTGTTTTAAAAAAACAATGAATATTAAGTTAGTGCAATTTTTATTCTCTAAATGGCGGTACTTTTAGTTGGAAGATGAAATTGAGAGGTATCTATACCTTCGTATTTAAGTAGGGCTATTTTTTTATCGATCCCGCCTGCATATCCTGTTAAGTTGCCATTTGCACCGATAACTCGATGGCAGGGAATAATGATTGATATGGGGTTATGACCAACAGCACCGCCCACAGCTTGGCTTGACATGCTTGCTTGGTGGTTTTGTAACGCTATCTGTTTTGCAATGTCGCCGTAAGTAACAACCTCACCATAGGGAATTTTGCATAGAATTTCCCATACTAAATGGCGAAAAGGTGTACCCTTGGGTGCAAGTTCTAGTCTATTTAGATTCGGTCTTTTCCCTAAAAAATAATCATCAAGCCATTTTTGGGTAGAATTAAAAATGGGTAAATTAGGCTTTTCTTCTTTTTGTGCAGTTATCATATCACCAAAATATTTTTGTCCTTCAATCCATGCTCCAACAAGTTTATCTTGCTGGCTGGCTAGGGTAATATGCCCCATTGGTGATGAATATTGGCATACATAAAACATATTAGCCTCCTTAATGCCTGATAAAATAATGGCAAATTATGCTTGTTTATGGTGATAAATACTACAAATTTATTTAATAATATTGCGAATAAATGGCAATGAAAAATATGGCTCATTAGTGAGCCATATATTGTAAAGCTATTTAGCCTAAAGTTTTTGGCTGATGTTATTTAAACTGAAGTTGCTTAGGATAAAGTTAGTTAGTCTGATTTTTACCTTTTTCGACGTAGCTCATATCACCTAAACTTTCGACAATAAATTTTCCATCATCTGTATAGCGAATTTTAGTAACACTAGCATTACCTAAACCTTCAGTAATCGGTTTATCTAACCATTCTTCAACCATTGTCATGATTGCTAGCCCATGTGATACCACTAGCACGTTACCACCACCTTGCGCTTTGGCTGATTCAGCAATCGTTTTTAATGCTTCTTGCATACGTGTTTTGACTTTATTATAATTTTCAGCTTCGCCAGACTTTTCGACAACAGCGATAGCATCAAGCATCTTGTTAAGTTTGATGTTGCCTTTTGCCATATCTGCCATAAGATCTTTATCTGAGGCATAACCTAAATGTTTGGCTGCAGGGTTCCACATATTAGGATCGAGATCACCTTCAAAATCGCCAAAACAGGTTTCGCGTAATCCTTCCATTTCATTAATATTAATTGTTGTATCGCCTTTAGATTCTAAAACAATACGGGCGGTTTGGCGTGCTCGTCCTAAATCGCTTGAATAGGCGCTTATAAATTTGACATTTTTTAGACCTCGCCCTAGCTGTTCGGCAACTTCAACCCCAGGTTTTGTTAGTGGCGTATCAGACCAACCTTGAACACGGTGCACATTATTGAACATGGTTTTGCCATGACGTGTGACATAAAGATAAACGTCATCAGCAAAAGCTTGTGATACACTTAATATCGAAATTATTACTGTAGTGATTGATATAATAAATTTTTTCATTTTTTTCCTCATTTATAATAAGTTAAATCGGTAATCAATAACGGTTTCTGCCGAAAGTGTAGGTGAGCGCTGGTATTTCCCATGTCTAAGTTTTGGCGTAATATCTGATGCGCTCACTGTTTTATAAGACCATCCATATCCCACTTTAGATAAAATAGAAAGGTTTTTAAACATGCCACTGGTTGGTTTCCATATATCAAAAATGTTTATTTCGCCATTTTTTAATGTATTGTGTTTATAGTTAAATTGTCCATAATTCATATATAAACCTGTACTATTATCTTTAACAAAATCGTAGCTCATTACGGTGGTTAGTACGAGCTCTCCGTCTCGCATATAATCTGCGCCTGCAGCCGCAAGACCATTAAAACGCGCCCGCGTATTTTTGCCTAAATGTCGATTATAATGGCCTAAAGCATTGTGTTTATTGGCATCGGTATAAGCCAATCCAACTTTGACACTCCAATCTTGCTCTTTCCATTCAACATCAGTTGCATAATGCCAAGCGTGATCTTCAAACTCTTTTTTGTTTTGTTTCATCGCATTATAATTATCAAGTGCATAGCTACCATAGAATTGTCCGCCTAAAATAAGTTTTTGTATTGGCTTATAGGATAATTCAATTGCATGGCGTCTTAGGTAATCTTTGGCAACGCCATAAGAATAATCTAAAGTGATATTTTTATCTTTGTAAGCAATTTCTGCTGTGGAAATATTATTAATGACTTTTTTACGGTCATTCGTTAAAAAATGTAATTTTTTAGAGGATTCTCGTGGTAGGGTGCTATTTATATAAGCTAATGAAAAGTAAATATTATCATATTTAAAAATACCACTATAACCAAGATAACTATTCCGAGTCAGATGCTGAGTTGAGCTAATTACACCTAAATCTTTCAGACTATGCCAACCTGCTTTACCATTGAAATTAACGGCGTCATTGCCCAGCTTAACTTTTGCATAACGTTGGGTAAATTTATTAAAGCCGTGGGCATGGTGTTTGTTATAGCTTTTACCATCATTATACAATAAATTCCGGGTCGCAAAATAATCGCTCGCACCTAACTTAATTATATTGCTATATGTTACATCAAAACCAATTGTATCAAGTAAATAGCCTGATTTATAATCAAAAGTAAATGCTTGCCCCCAAGCACTATGAACTTCTTTGGGTTGGGCTGCATTTTCTTTTAAATACTTCCAGTGATTACGAGTTGAAAAATCAAATTTAGAATCTTTAAAAAATGCATTATCTAAGATTGAGTTATTGATGGTTTCATTTGCAAATGTGGAACAACTTGATATCCCTATTAACATCATTATTAGATATTTTATTTTCATTGTTATTTTCCTAACTTATTTTTATATTTAAAAAAAACTAAATGCTAAATCGGAGAACAATGCTCTAATTAATATTTAGATTTTGCCTGCTAAAAAAAGCAGTGACAATCCAACATGTTAAAGTTCAATTTTTTATTAATGTTGTTTTATAGTAATTATGATTAATAATATATTTTTATTCTTCTATTAGGCTAATTGTTTGTCTAGCTACATATTGCGATATTGTTATTGGGATAAGTAGGGAATTGATATGGACAATCCCCCCTCTTTAAATTAACTTATTTTTTTAAATTTTCACCTTTCGATGCAATTACTGATTGATACCAATAGAAGCTTTTCTTTTTATAGCGATTTAGTGTTCCAGAGCCATCTTGGTTTAAATCTACATAGATAAACCCATAACGTTTAGTCACTTCCGCTTTTGATGCACTGATAAGATCTATTGGCCCCCAGCTGGTGTATCCCATCACTTCAACACCATCATTAATGGCTTCTCGAATTTGTACTAAATGATCATTCATATAATTTATTCGATAATCGTCATTGATAGTACCATCAGCTTCTAATTTATCTTTAGCACCTAAACCATTTTCGACAATAAATAATGGTTTTTGATAACGTTCATAAAGTAAATTAAGCAAGTAACGAATTCCAACAGGATCGATTTGCCATCCCCATTCTGATGCTTTAAGGTAAGGATTAGGAACCATGTCTAAAATGTTACCTTTAGTTTTTTGTGATTCATCTGAAGTTGCACAGCAACTCATGTAATAACTAAATGAAACAAAATCAACCGTTTCTTGCAGATCTTCTTTATCTTGTTCGGTAATATCAAGGTGGATGTTGTTTTCTTTAAAAAAGCGATTCATATAAGTTGGGTAATAGCCACGCACTTGCACATCGCCAAAGAATAGCCAGCCATGATTTTCTTGGAGAGTAGCCCACACATCTTCTGGTTTTGGCGTAAGCGGATAAGCAACGGCACCTAATAACATATTGCCAATTTTGGCGTCAGGAATGATTTGATGACATAATTTTACTGCTCGGCTACTTGCAACCAATTGATGATGAATCGCTTGATAGATTTGCTGTTTGGTGCTATTTCTATCCAAGCCTACACCTGTGAATGGTTCATGTAGTGACATATTAATTTCATTAAAGGTTAACCAATGTTTGACCTTATCTTTATAGCGTTCAAAAACAGTTTTAGCGTAGCGAGTAAAAAACTCAATCACTTTACGATTACCCCATCCTCCATATTGAGTGACAAGATAGTACGGCATTTCATAATGAGATAAAGTGACTAATGGCGTAATATTGTGTTTTGCCATTTCATCAAATAACTTGTCATAAAAGGCTAAGCCATCTTCATTGGGGTGTTGTTCATCGCCATTAGGAAAAATTCGAGTCCAAGCAATCGATGTGCGTAAACATGTAAATCCCATTTCTGCAAATAGCGCGATATCCTCAGGATAACGGTGATAAAAATCAATGGCGTTATCTTTTATGCTGGAAATCTTGGTTTCATTGCGATTGATAATATCACCAAACAAACCATTGGGTGTGCAATCTGATGTTGATAAGCCTTTACCTTTTTCACGATAAGCGCCTTCAACCTGATTGGCGGCAATGGCACCTCCCCAAAGAAAATCATTAGGAAATTGTGTTGACATTTTTACTCCTTATTTTGGGATAACGCTAATAAAGCCTCTCCACTTTGTATATTTTCTTGTTTAAAAATACGTTGTATATCTTGATAACTATCACTGTTAGTAATAATAATTGGTGTGGTAACTTCAAAACCAGCTTGTTTGATGGCTTCTATATCAAAGCTCACTAATAAATCACCTTTTTTTACTTTACTACCCGCTTCAATGTGTGCTTGGAAATGTTGTCCATCTAATTTTACGGTATCAATACCGATATGGATTAATATTTCGGCTCCAGAATTTGTTTGAAAACCAATGGCGTGTTTAGTTCTAAAAAGTGAAACGACTTCGCCATCGTCAGGCGCTACGGCTTGACCGACTGTTGGAATGATTGCAATACCTTTGCCCATTAACTCACTAGCAAAAGTAGGGTCATTTACTTCTTTTAAGTCAATCAGTTTACCGGTCAATGGGCTTGAAACAGTGACGGTATCGGCTTGTTTAACTTCATTAGCTTGGCTAGCTGCCTCATTGTTTTGTGCTAGCTCTGCATCGTCTGCTTTTTTATCTTTAGGCATACCAAATAGATAAGTGACGACTGCGGCGATAACAAATGAGATAATCGAACCAAACAGAACTGCATAAAATTGTGCACCAATTCCGGTTGGTGGGATCAATTGTAAGAAGGAAAAGATACTAATAAAACTGAATGAGTAGATAACTGAATGAAAATAACCAACAATACCACCACCGATCATAGCGGAGACACAGCCGATAATAAATGGACGTTTTAGTGGTAAGTTAACCCCATAAATTGCCGGCTCTGTTACCCCGAAAATCCCTGATAATACAGAAGAACTAGCTAACGCTTTAACTTGTTGATCTTTACTACGTAACATAACCGCCAATACAGCACCGACTTGAGCAAATACCGCAGGGAATAAGATTGGGATCATAAAATCTTCTTGCTTCAGCGAGATATTGTTCATCGAAAATGGCACTAGTCCCCAATGGATGCCAAAAACAACCATTACCTGCCAAAGCCCTGCTAAAATCATGGAAGCAATGACGGAGTTAAGTTCATAAACATAGAGGATACCGCTAGCAACAATATTACTCAAAAATGACACTACTGGACCAATGATGGCAAAAGTTAATGGTACGGTAATTATCAAACCAAATAGTGGTGAAATAAATTTTTTGAACGAATCATGCATGATCTTGTTAAAGTTACGTTCTAATAATGAATAGAACCACGCCGCTAAAATTACCGGAAAAACCGATGAAGGATAAGGAATTAATTCAATAGGAATGCTGAAAAACTCGGTTTTTAATTCAAAAGCATTACCTAACATACCAACAACACTAGGATGAACTAACGCTCCACCTAATGCCATACCGACATAAGGATTACCGCCAAATTTTTTAACGGCTGAAAAACCGAGAATTATTGGTAAATAATAAAAAGGTGCATCGGCAATTGCATTTAAGAAGTTGTAAGTTGGCGTGTTAGTTGTAACAACTTCCATCATTTGTAACATCGAAATTATTCCTTTGAAAATCCCCCCAGCGACAAGTACCACTAAGGCAGGAATAAAAATGCCTGACACTAAATCAATCAGTTTTGACATTACGCCTTTTTTAGCGCCTGTTGGTTCCTCCGTTGCTGGTTTTTCACTAAGGTTTGTCAGCGCCATAATATCACTAAATACATCAGCAACATTATTGCCGATAACAACCTGAAATTGCCCACCACTTTGTACAACAGTAATCACACCAACTTGTTTTTTTATTGCTTCTGCGTCTGCTTTTGATTCATCTTTTAATGCAAATCTAAGCCTAGTTGCACAGTGCACTAGGCTGATAATGTTTTCCTTACCGCCTACAAGTTCAATAATTGACTCGGCAAGTTGTTTGTTTTTCATACCTTATCCTTTTTTATGCAAAAAAAAACCTAAGTCCCTTTTTAAGTTAAGGTACTCAGGTTTTGCTCACATAGCAATTCATTTTATACTATGCAATAACAATCCAAAAATGATTGACTTAAGCTAACATAATTTAGGCAGGATGAACATAGTGATTTGAAATATAATGATTAAAATGTGACTCATGTCACATTATTGTTTTTAAGTTCCATGCGCAATCGTTCAATATGTATGGTTAAATATAAACTTTCATCGTCAGTCAAAGGATGCCGGTATTGTTGTATTAAATGTAAATCGATCTGTTTAGTACAAAGATAGGCTAGCTCATACTTTTGCCGAATTAATTCATACAAGGAGCTATCTTGTTGTGTTTGTTTGCTTTGACTTAAGATACGATGAGCAAAAAATTTTAAATGGGTAACAAAGCGCTGATAGGACAAACAATCTTCATCATATTCAAATTTAAAATGATATTTTACGATATTAAGAATTTCACGCATGATTTTTGTCATGTTAACAATATTGGGCATGGTACCATTTAATTGTGCATTGATGATATGAAAAGTAATAAAGCCCGCTTCGTCTTCGGGTAACTCAATTGATAACCGCTTTTTTATAACTGATAAGGCATATAAACCAATTTGAAACTCTTTAGGGTAAAATTTTTTGATCTCCCATAAAAAACCGTTGGGTATATTAAATCCTTGTTTATGGCGCTCAATGGCAAAATGGATATGATCTGTTAACGAAATATAAATGCTATCTTGCAATTTGCCATCTATACATTTTTTTGCATGATTAATGATAACTTCAGATGTCGTTAATACTTCAAAAGGGATTTCTGAAAGCAGTTCTTTAAATTTTGGCAATATGACTTTATTATCTAGTGAAAACTGCTTTTCTATCTGACTAGGATCGATTAAATCGCCTTCACGCTTTTTAAACCCAATTCCACGCCCAGTGACAATTAATTCACTGCCTTTATCATCAAGTGTAACAATAACATTGTTATTTAATATTTTATAAACTTTCATTAGATATGATCAATTCCTTATGTTGGTTTATTATGAATCGTCATAAAAAAATCGAAAGAAGAAAAACAAAAAAATGTGACAAGTATCATAATATTTAAATAAATATTATGATACTTACGAATAAAGAAGCCTCGATAGCGCTAACTTATCGAGGCTGATATAGGTAATATTATCTGATTATTGCGCCAATAATTTATTCATGGTTTGAATAAACTTACTTGGATCACTTAACGAACCTTTTTCCGCAAGTAAAGCCTGATCAAGCAATAATTCAACCCAGTCATTAAATGCGCTTTCATCTTGCGTATCGGCAATACGTTTAACTAATTTATGATCTGGATTGATTTCAAATGTATATTTAATTTCTGGCGCTTTTTGACCTGCAGCCGCCAACAATTTAACCATTTGTGTAGTCATTTCATCGTCAGATGTAGTAACAATTGCTGGTGTATCGGTTAAACGATGAGTTAATTTGACTTCTTTCACTTTATTGCCTAACATGGTTTTAACTCGTTCGATAAATGGCTCAAGTTCTTTTTCAACTTGTTTTTGCTCTTCAGTATCTTGATCGGCTAACTTTTCGATTGACTCGTCAGATTTACTGATAGATTGGAATTGTTTACCATCAAATTCCATTAGCTTACTCATCATCCATTCGTCAATGCGATCAGATAATAATAACACTTCAATACCTTTTTTGTGGAATAACTCAAGATGAGGGCTATTTTTTGCTGCACCATAACTGTCTGCAGTAATATAATAGATCTTCTCTTGCCCATCTTGCATTCGGCTGATGTAATCTTCTAGTGACACCGTTTGCGCATCGCTATCGGTATGCGTTGAAGCAAAGCGAAGTAATTTAGCGATTGCGTCACGATTTGCAAAGTCTTCACCAGCACCTTCTTTTAATACTAAGCCAAATTCACTCCAAAATTGTTGATATTGTTCTTTGTCGTCTTTAGCCAGTTTTTCAAGCATTTGTAACACACGCTTAGTACAAGCATTACGCAAGTTTTGTGTGATTTTGTTATCTTGCAAAATTTCACGCGATACATTTAATGGAAGATCGTTTGAATCAATTAAACCTTTTACAAAACGTAAATAATTAGGCATAAATTGTTCGGCATCATCCATAATAAATACACGTTGTACATAAAGTTTTAAGCCGTGTTTATTATCACGATTCCACAAATCCCAAGGCGCTTTCGCAGGAATATAAAGTAAGCTGGTATACTCTTGCTTACCTTCAACGCGATTATGACTCCAGCTTATTGGATCGGCAAAATCGTGCGATAAATGTTTATAAAACTCTTTATATTCGTCATCGGTCACCTCAGATTTGCTACGAGTCCAAAGTGCTTGAGCTTTATTGACTTTTTCCCATTTTACTTCTTTGCTTTCTTCATCAGTAGTTTGCACTTCAACAGGTAGTGAAATGTGGTCAGAATATTTACTAATGATTGAACGTAAACGCCAGTCATCTAAAAACTCTTTTTCGTCTTCTTTTAAGTGTAATGTGATTTCGGTACCACGAGTTTCTTTATTATCATCAGAGATGGTATATTCACCTTCACCGGCAGATTCCCACATAACCGCTTCGTCAGCTTTGGCTGTGGCTGCGCGCGTTCTCACTGTAACTTTATCAGCAACAATAAAGGCTGAATAAAATCCAACACCAAATTGACCAATGAGTTGGCTATCTTTTGCTTGATCGCTACCAATTGATTCCAAAAATGCTTTAGTACCTGATTTAGCAATAGTCCCTAAATTTTCAATCACTTCATCGCGGGTCATGCCAATGCCATTATCAGCAATGGTTAATGTGCCAGCTTCTTTATTAGTAGAAATTCGCACACCCAGTTCACCATCACCGGCATATAGATTTGGGTTTTCAAGTGCTTTAAAACGTAATTTATCGGCTGCATCAGACGCGTTTGAAATGAGTTCTCTTAAAAAAATCTCTTTATTTGAATATAAAGAGTGAATCATTAAATGTAGAATTTGTTTAACTTCAGATTGAAATCCACGAGTTTCAGTACCTTGCTTACTCATTGACTAGTTCCTCTATCATATTTAGTCATTTCAATTAATGCTAATGGCGAAAATGACTTTGTTATCAACTAACTTTTTCATTTCGCTAGCTTATTAGTTCATCGCTAGTTAGTATTAATTGAATAAATTAACATAATGGTTTGATTTATTGATGTATTGCTATATGGGAATAAAAAAATGAATTTCAATAGAAAATGTCAAATTTATTCATTAGTTGGTTGTTTTTTGTTAAACAATTTTGTTAAAAACATTTTTAATGAAAAGAAAAAAGCCTTGAATATATCAAGGCTTTTAACTGGAGTTATAATGGCTTTTTAGACGAATCCATAAACCAAAATTATGATAACAGCTACTGGCACAACATAACGAGTTAGTATTGTCCAAATGTTAAACCAAAAATCGTTTAAATTTAACTCTTCACGAATGCGTTTTTGATTCATCATCCAAGCACCAAATACAACCGTACCTAATCCAGTAACTGGCAACATGATTTTACTTGTTAGGTAATCAAGTAAATCAAAAATATTTTTACCAAATAGTTTTACTTCGGCCCATTCATTAAATGACAAAATACAAGCAATACCTAATGCCCAGATAACTAGGCTACTTAAAATCGTTGCTGACTTTCTACCTAATGGTGTTTTTTCTTCTAATAATTCAACCGTTGGTTCAAGTAATGAAATAGAAGAAGTTAGTGCTGCAAAAGTTAGGAAGATAAAGAAAAATACCCCTAATATAGTGCCACCAGCCATATTTCCAAATGCAATTGGTAGGGTAACAAAAATAAGCCCAGGGCCTTCACCTGCTTGTAAACCATTTGCAAAAACTAGTGGAAATATAGCCATACCTGATAGCATTGCGACAATAACATCTAAAATTACCACTGTGCGGGCGGTAGATAGTAGGTTAACATCTTTTCCTAAGTACGAGCCATAAGCCATCATAATGCCCATACCTAAAGATAAGCTAAAAAATGCATGCCCAAGAGCGGCTAGCATAGCAGTGCCATTAATAGCCGAAAAGTCTGGCGTGAATAAAAATCTAAATGCTTCACCAAAAGATGGACCACTGACATACGCTGCGTATCCAACTAATACTAACAACAAGATACCTAGTCCTGGCATCATAATTTTACACGCTCGTTCTAAACCAGCACCAACGCCCAGTGCTACAATAAATGCGGTAGCAGCCATAAATACAGTGTGCCAAGTTAATAAATGGCTCACATTGCCAAGGAAGTTACTAAAAATTTGTTCTGTAACTTTGCCATTAGCGCCTTCAAAAATCCCTTGACCAGCTAAAATAATGTAATCGGTCGCCCAACCACCAATAACACTATAAAATGATAGGATTAAAAATGATCCTACTACGCCAATAATACCAACCCAACGCCATGATTTAGAACGATTTTCAGAAACAGCAACATCTTCCATGGTATGAATAGGATTTTTTTGCCCACGACGCCCAATTAACCATTCTAAAACTAAAATCGGCAAGCCAATAACAAACATAAAAAGCAAATAAGTGAGCACAAATGCTGAGCCCCCCATTTCACCTGCCATATATGGAAATTTCCAAATGTTACCCAACCCAACAGCAGAACCAGCCGCAGCAAGCATAAATCCCATGCGCGAGCTCCATTGTGAGTGATTTTCCTTCATAGTACCCGTACTCATGAATATTTTTTTCCTTTATTCTTAATTGGTTAATCCTAGTATAAGCTAATGCTTAAAAACGTTTTTATTAGAGATAAGATGTTAAATCATGCCATGAAATAAGCATGGAAACAAGAAATCATTAAAACTATTAATATAAATAACAATTTGACTATTAAATTTTATAGTAACTTGAATTCAATTTGTGACAAGCTAATAACTAAATATTAACAGCAGGATAAATTTATATTTTGCCCTTTTATTGATAGTAGTGATGCCTTAAAATGTATGATTATGAATTTAGGCTGTGCTTTATAGGAAAAGTTATTATGTCACAAAATGTTGATTTTAATGAAATAAATAAATTTGCACAATTAGCTGCTCAGTGGTGGGATCTTGATGGCAAATGTAAACCTTTGCATATTATCAACCCATTACGTGTTAATTATATACAACAACATTGTGGATTATTAGATCAAAAAACGGTATTAGATGTGGGGTGTGGTGGTGGTATTTTATCTGAAAGCTTAGCGAAGCTTGGTGCTAATGTGACAGCCATTGATCTTGCTGATGAGTCACTCGCTGTGGCAAAACTGCATGCTGCGCAAAATGGTTTATCTATTGCCTATGAAAAACAGACCGTAGAAGAGCATGCAGAGCAAAATCCTATGCAATATGATATTGTAACGTGTATGGAGCTGTTAGAACACGTCCCCGATCCATTTTCAATTATTGATGCTTGTGCAAAATTGCTTAAACCAGGGGGTAAATTATTTTTATCGACGATTAACCGCAATCATAAGGCAAAATTGCTATTAATTTATGGAGCAGAATATATTGCTCGGCTAGTACCTAAAGGTACACATGATTTTAATCGCTTTATTCGTCCCTCAGAATTAATGTCGCTTGTTGAGCAAGCAGGTCTCACTGTTGGTGATGTGATAGGCATGGAGTACCACCTATTGAGAAACCAATTTAAATTAGGACCTAATATTGATGTCAACTACATCTTAATGGCAAACCGTTAGGAAAATAAAAGAGCAATGTGTAGGTTAAAACAAATTGTCTATATAATATGCATATAATTTTATATTATCTTAATAAATCGTATCTAATATAAATATCACTGGTTTTTTTAAGTAAAAGTAAGTAAAATGCTTTGGCAATATTTTATCAACAATCCAACCAATGGTGAATATTGTCATGTCTCGTATAGTTAAAGAAGCACTCACGTTTGACGACGTGCTATTAGTTCCCGCCCATTCAACGGTATTACCGAACACAGCTGATATTAGTACGCAACTAACCCAAACCATAAAACTTAATATTCCAATGCTATCAGCAGCAATGGATACAGTAACCGAATCAGATCTAGCCATTGCGTTAGCACAAGAGGGGGGGATTGGTTTTATTCACAAAAATATGTCAATTGAAAATCAAGCCAATCATGTAAGGCGAGTAAAGAAACACGAAAGTGGTATAGTTCAAGATCCTGTATCTGTTTTACCTACTGCAACCATAAAGCAAGTTATTGATCTAGCTAAAGAGTATGGTTTTGCTGGATTTCCTGTTGTGACTGAAACCCAAGAACTGGTTGGAATTATTACTGCACGAGATGTACGATTTGCCACCGATTTATCTTTACCTGTTACTGCCGTTATGACGCCTAAAGATCGCTTAGTTACCGTCAAAGAAGGTGAGCAACGTGAAATCGTACTTCAAAAAATGCATGAGCACCGTATCGAAAAAGTGCTTGTTGTTGATTCACGCTTCCACCTAAAAGGTATGATTACCGTTAAAGACTACAACAAAGCCGAGCAAAAACCCAATGCCTGTAAAGATGAAAAAGGGCGCCTGCGTGTGGGAGCTGCTGTTGGGGCTGCGCCAGGTAATGAAGAGCGCATCGCCGCATTAGTTGAGGCTGGCGTTGATGTGTTGCTAATTGACTCTTCACATGGCCATTCGCAAGGTGTACTTGACCGTATTTATCAGACTAGAAAGAATTATCCTAATTTACAAATTATTGGCGGTAATGTTGCCACCGCTCAAGGTGCCAAAGCCTTAATTGAAGCTGGAGTTAGCGCTGTTAAGGTGGGGATTGGACCAGGATCTATTTGTACAACACGCATTGTAACAGGTGTTGGTGTGCCACAAATTAGTGCGATTATGGATGCAGTTGAAGTCGCACAAAAACATAATATTCCTGTTATCGCTGATGGTGGAATTCGTTATTCAGGCGACATAGCCAAAGCTATTGCCGCAGGAGCATCTTGCGTTATGGTCGGTTCAATGTTTGCAGGCACAGAAGAAGCACCAGGCGAAATCGAATTATTTCAAGGCCGGGCCTATAAATCATATCGTGGCATGGGATCGCTTGGCGCAATGGCAAAAGGATCGTCTGATCGCTATTTTCAAACCGACAATGCTGCAGATAAACTGGTACCAGAGGGAATAGAAGGGCGCATTGCCTACAAAGGACAATTAAAAGAAATCGTCCATCAACAAATGGGAGGATTAAGATCTTGTATGGGGCTAACTGGTTGCGCAACGATTGATGCATTAAGAACTCAGTCTAAATTCTATCGAATTACTGGCGCAGGCATGAAAGAAAGCCATGTGCATGATGTACTTATCACCAAAGAGCCACCTAACTATAGAGCGGGCGCGTAAAAAAGGGGGGGGGGAACCTCCTTTTTTTGTAAATAAAAAACTTCAATAAAATCAATGACTTTTCTGAATCATTTTTATAGAAAACGTACTGTTTTTATAACGTCAAAAGTTATTTTAGGGGGAGTATTGGGGGGAATGTTTTATTCTTTTGGTGCCCAGAATAATTGATGCCATCACGCCTGAATTGGGAGATTCAGTTCTGAATTCTCTCTCAACCCTAACATAAGGCTGCAAAACATGATTTGGGTTATTCCACCTTTTTATTTAATTTTAATGAGTTGTTCCTGATAAAGCATAGCACTGCCCCAGCAAACAAGGGTATTTGGCTAGGCAGTGCTTATTTTAGTTATCTAAAATATCAATAACTTCATAGTAATCGTTTAATAATTCTATCCACTTTTATACGGCTGAGTCGCTTTATTAATTTATGCACTTGGCTAGGATAAAATTGGCTTGCCTGTATTTGTTGAAAATGAGTGACCAAGGTGGTTTTTTGGCGTATAGCGTTTAGTTCTTGGGTGAATTTGTCACTCAATTCTTGTTTTGGATCATGTATTAATATGCCATTTTCAAGATCTAGCCGCCACGCTCGCGGATTTAGATTGTTGCCTGTTATAAGCACCCATTTATCGTCTACCCAGATACCTTTAAGGTGGTAGCTTTGTTGTTCATCCTTCCATAAGCGGATAATCAGTTGTTCTTTGTCAATAAAGAGTTGCAGGCGCTCGATAAAGCTTCTTAAGTTGATTTCGTATAAATAGGGTAGTCCACCTGATATGTTAAAAGGCTTATCTGGTGGAATATAAAAATCGTTGGCTTCTTTGTCACCAATAATCAGTTCCACTTGTCGTCCTTTACGTAACAAACGGATAATATCGCGGACTAAAATACTTGGTAAATTAAAGTAAGGCGTGCAAAAGATCACTTTTTGTTCGGTAACGTTTATTAAGTGATGAATAACTTTATTTAAAGCATTATTGCGCCCAAGCCCCATTATTGGTGCAACCGATAAAGTTTCATTGTCAGTATTGGCGCTGTATTGGTAGTTTGCATCCATTAAATGTTGGCGCAGGGCTTTGATTTCAGATTTGATCTGTTTGCGGGTTTTATACGTGCCCAAATTAAGCAATTGCAATGCTTGATATGGTAAAAAATGCTCATGAATAAATTGTACCATACTATCAGCTAATACTGGATTAGTAATAAAGTGGTAGCGGTCGTAACGGTATTTATCGCGTTTGTGTAAATAGACATTATTAATGCTTGCACCGCTGTAAATAACCGTATCATCTATAATAAAACCCTTAAGGTGTAATACACCAAGCACCTCACGACGATTAACTGGCACACCATAAATTGGGATGTCAATTTCTGGATTCTTTTGTTTTAATTGATAATAATAATTGGCGTTAGTATGCGCTTTATCTTCACCAATTCTTCCTCGCTGTGCTCGATGCCAGTCAACAAATATTTTGATATCTAAATTTGGACGTTGCCGTTTAACTTGATAAAGCTCATCAAGAATTTCTTGACCAGCCTCGTCTTGTTCTAGATAAAGTGCGACAATATAAATACGTTGCTGAGCGTTTTTTATCTTGTCAATTAACGCTAGTCGATACGCTTTTGCACTATTGAGTATCTCATATTGCTTGGCATTTTGTTGAATTTTTGCTAATTCATCAAGATGCTTTTGGTGATTATATTTTATAAATGGTATTCGCATGATTTATTTATCATTATAACTGGTAAATTACTTTAGGCTAATGATAGTTAAAAGTAATGTAAATAAGACCAGTAAAAATAACACTCCTTTTAAAATGTGCGCATTTTGATTAAGTTGCTTTAGGCTAAATACGCCATATCATTATGTTTATTAACCTTTAGCAACATGTTTATGCTTTATTGCTAGGATAATAAATGGTTTAAGACTGCTCATCAACCCATGTTTCAATTATTTTGTAAGTTAATGCAAGTACTACTGGACCAATAAACAATCCCATTATACCAAAACTAAGTAAACCACCAATTACGCCAAATAAAATGAGTAAAAATGGTAAATTAGCTCCTTTTTTTATTAAATAAGCACGCATTACGCTGTCTAAAGTGGTTAAAATAATGGCAACAACAATTAAACAGATACCTTCAATGGTATGACCTGACCAAAATTGCCAAGCGATGCAGCCAAGCATAACCACTACAGGGCCAATTTGGGCTACACAGCAAATAAATAAGATGAGTGTCAGTACGCCAGGTAATGGCATATTGGTGAGAAGAAAACTCAATCCGCCGATTAACGCTAAGGTGATGGCAGTCACCACAACGCCTAATGCTACTGCACGGATAGATTGCCCTGCTAAAGTAACGGTGGTTGCACCGTATTGCTTAGAGAGTCGATTAGCTAGTAAGTAGACATATTTAGTGATGCTTTCACCTTTTAAAAAGAGTAATAGACTAAAAATAATCATGACGCCAGCATGAAAAATAAATATACCAATGTTAGTGGCTTGTTCAAGTAGCCAACCTATCATGGTACCAATATAAGGCTGTATGCTTGAAACTAAATCGGTACCATCGGTTTGAATCAGATTTAACCATTTTTGATGTAACTCGGAACCAAAGGTCGGTATGTTTTCAAGCCAGTCAAACGTGGGTAGTGTTTGATGTTGTAGCGTTTTAGCCCATTCAATAAGATGGTGGCCATTTTGTGCTACAGAGCTAATAATTAATATAAATGGAATAATGCAAACAAATGCAAGTATTAACGCCATAACAAGCAACGATAACCAGCGCTTGTTAAACAGTTTTTTTTGGATTTTTATCATTAATGGCCAAGTCGCAATGACTACCATTACCGCCCAAAAGAATCCAAATAAGAAAACTTCAACAATACGATAGGTAATAATGATTAGCAACCCAATAATTAATAAGTTTAAAATTAACTTGAGTAAATCGGTAGTATTTTTTTCTGCTGGCATTTTAACACCATATTTATTAATCTATATTGTGTTATTATACGCATTATCAATTAAAATTAATATGATGTATTGATGATATGATGTATCGATGATTCATTCTTTCATACTGGAGATTTAAAAATGAAAAAATTATTATTATTGGCATTATTAGGTGTGTCATTAACGGCGTGTGCCAACACACCAAAAATTAAACCTGTTGCACAAAATGCTAATGATACAGCGCCATTTCCAACTGCTCAAGAGGGCACTACACGTTATGCTATTTATCTGCCCGCTATTGCTAACGAAAATAATGCAAAAGTTGAAGTAATAATTGGCAAGGAAATGAATGTTGATTGTAACTTACATAATATTGGTGGTACGGTTAAGCAAGAAGAGCTTAAAGGTTGGGGATATTCATACTATGTGGTTGAAAAGGCCGCAGGTAATATTTCAACTTTAATGGCTTGCCCTGAAGGAAGCAATAAAAATCAATTTGTGACCCTTAGCCACAATTTAGGTTTATTTAACTATAACAGCAGTGTGCCATTAGTTTTTTATGTGCCTAACGATTTGCAAGTTAAATACCGTGTTTGGCAACCTAAGGATAAAATTCTAGAAGCTAATGCAGAATAGTTTGTATTTATGAATTATTAATTGGTTATCAATTATCGATTGAGTGGTTAAAATATGCCCACTCAATCTTGAAACTTTCAATATTTGATTTTTTAAGTGGACATCTTTGAAAAAAAAGGTATTTTATCCCTTGTAATGCAAGGTTAGCTCGACATGTTCATTTATCATTATTAATGACTTGTGATTGCCTGATTACCTCGGTTTCGCTTGGCGGTGTTACATTGATAATTTATATCATTTTCTCAACGTCGATGGCAAAATTTGGGGGTCCGTTGTGTCTTTGCAATGGGCTTGTGTCTAACATGTAATATCCCTACAACTAGAGGAGAAGTGGTGAGCATGTTTACTCAACGTAAAACAATTCTTTCAATCGTGGCTGGTGTTTCACTAGCGTTATCTCAACCTGCTATTGCTAAAGATCGCGTCGTGCATTTTTACAATTGGGCAGGGCAAATCGGCTCTAATACAATTACTGATTTTGAAAAATCTACAGGTATTAAACTTGTTTATGATGTGTATGATTCAAATGAAGCACTTGAAGGTAAATTAATGGCAGGCCATTCTGGTTTTGATGTGGTTTCGCCATCAGATAGTTTTTTAGCAAGACAGATTAAATCTGATATTTATCTTCCATTAGATAAAAGCAAATTGCCTAACTGGAAAAATCTTGATCCTAATTTAATGAAATTAATGGCTACCCATGATCCTGATAATAAATATGCCATCCCTTATGTGTGGATGACAACAGGCATTGGTTATAACATTGATAAAGTTAAAGAGCGTTTAGGTAGTGATGCGCCAGTTAATAGCTGGGATCTAGTATTTAAGCCTGAAAATATGGAAAAACTGAAAGATTGTGGCGTAGCATTTTTAGATGCCCCAACCGAAATTTTCGCAAGTGCTCTTCAATATTTAGGAAAAGATCCGAATAGTACTGATGCTAAAGATTACACAGGCGCCGCTTACGAGCTGTTAGCAAAAGTTCGCCCAAATATTCGCTATTTCCATTCTTCACAATATATTACCGATTTAGCAAATGGTGATATTTGCGTGATTTTAGGATGGTCGGGTGATATTTTACAATCACGCGATAGAGCTGATGAAGCAAAAAATGGTGTGCATGTGGGCTATCAAATTCCAAAAGAAGGAGCATTAGTCTTTTTTGATACTTTTGCCATTCCAAAAGATTCAGCCAATCCTGACGAAGCACACGAGTTCTTAAATTTTGTCATGAAACCTGAAATTGCAGCGCAAGTGACTAATGATGTTAATTTTGCTAGCGCCAATAAAGAAGCAAACGACAAATTTGTAAAACCAGATGTGAAAAATGATCCTGCGGTTTATCCAAAACCAGAAGTAATGGAAAAATTATTCACCCTGAAAGTTAAAGAACCTAAACTTGAACGTGTTATCACACGTACGTGGACAAAATTAAAAACTGGTAAATAAGCAGTAATTATCTAATTATTTATTGGTCTATTCTAGACGGGGAGATTAATTTGATCTTTCCGTCTCGTTTTTTTTGGCTTGTTGTTATGAGGAAAAAAGAGTGAATAATAAAACAACAAATCAGGTACAGCCTAAAAAAAAGATGATAACTCCGCTATTGGAGATCAAAAATTTAACGAAAGTTTTTAATGATGATTATTATGCTGTTGATGATGTCAACTTGACTATCTATACTGGCGAAATTTTTGCTTTACTGGGTGCATCAGGAAGCGGTAAATCAACACTACTACGTATGCTTGCTGGTTTTGAACAACCAACATCAGGTCAAATAATTCTTGATGGTAAGGATTTATCACAAGTTCCACCTTATAATCGCCCAATTAATATGATGTTCCAATCGTATGCTCTATTTCCTCACATGTCGGTTGAGCAAAATATCGCCTTTGGTCTAAAGCAAGACAAGTTAAGTCATAATGAGATTAAACAGCGTGTTGAAGAAATGTTAGCGTTAGTGCATATGGAGCAATTTGGCAAACGCAAACCCCACCAATTATCTGGCGGGCAAAGACAACGTGTGGCATTAGCTCGAAGCCTAGCTAAACGACCAAAATTATTGTTGCTTGATGAACCCATGGGTGCACTAGATAAGCAACTACGTGATCGTATGCAACTTGAAGTGGTGAGCATTTTAGAGCAAGTAGGAGCAACTTGCGTAATGGTAACCCATGATCAAGAAGAAGCCATGACAATGGCAGGCCGTATTGCCATTATGAACAAAGGTCAATTTGTTCAAATTGGTGAGCCAGAAGAAATTTACGAACATCCAAATTGCCAATACAGTGCTGAATTTATTGGCTCAGTTAATATATTTGATGGTATTTTACAAGATACATTAGAAGACGGCTTAATTATCAGTTGCCCTACCATTAAACATCCATTAAAAGTCGATTATGATTCACCAGCGGTAGAAGGTGTACCAGCTAAGATTGCCTTACGTCCAGAAAAAATCCAATTATGTGACCAACTCCCTGAAGATGGGTATAACTGTGCTACAGGTGAGGTTGTCGAAATTGCTTATTTAGGTGATCTATCGATTTATCATGTGAAATTGCCAAGTGGCCAAATTATCATTGCACAATTGCAAAATGAACACCGCTATCGTAAAGGTATGCCAACTTGGGGAGATATTGTTAACTTAAGTTGGGAAGTTGATAGCTGTGTTGTGCTTACCGAATAAACAAAAGAGGATATAGTGATGCGATCCATTTTATTGGGATTGTTATTAAATGCATTTGTGTTACTCAATGTTTATTGGCGTTTTGTAACAACAGGTGCTTTTGATAACTTATTTTTAGATGCGCTATTTACCGCAATGACATTGAGTTTTTTGCTGTCATGTTTAGGTTTATATTTAGTTAATTACAAGCCATCTAAATTCGCCTATCGGCTAATAATTGCTGGTAGCATAGCGTTTATTCCTGTTGGGTTTGTAGTAATTTATTTTGCTTATAAAAAAATGCGCCAACAGCATAGCGATTCAGATTTGATGACGTTATATGGTAGATTAGTGGTCATTGCCATTCCTTACTTATGGATGTTGCTACTATTTTTATTGCCATTTTTAATTGTATTTAGAATCAGCTTTTCAGAAATGGCTTTGGCTGTACCACCTTATACTGATTTACTCAGTTATGATGATGGTATGCTTAATATTGCGCTAAATTTTGGCAACTATTTAAACCTAATTAGCGATACTATTTACATCGATTCCTATTTGCAATCACTTAAAATTGCAGCCATTTCAACCATACTGTGTATTTTGATTGGCTATCCATTGGCATGGGCGATTTCACAATGTAAACAGTCAACCCGTAACATTTTACTATTATTGATTATTTTACCTTCGTGGACATCGTTTTTAATTCGTGTTTACGCATGGATTGGTATTTTGAACCCTAATGGACTGTTAAATCACTTTTTGATGTGGTTAGGCATCATTGATCAGCCATTGATTATTATGAAAACCTATTTTGCGGTATATATTGGTATTGTTTATTCGTATTTACCCTTTGTGGTATTGCCAATTTATACATCGTTAAGTAAGGTCGATTCGACATTAATTGAAGCGGCACTAGACTTAGGTTGTAAACCAATTAAAACGTTTTTTAAAATTATTGTGCCTTTGACCAAAAATGGTGTTATTGCTGGGGGAATGTTGGTGTTTATTCCTGCTGTAGGTGAATATGTGATCCCTGAATTATTAGGGCCTTCTGAAGGCATTATGATTGGTACCCAGCTTTGGACCGAGTTCTTTAACAATCATGACTGGCCAGCAGCTTCAGCCGTTGCAAGTGTGATGTTGATGATATTAATTGTACCAATTTACTATTTTAATAAATTCCAAAATCGACAAATGGGGGGTAAATAGATGAACAATTTACCTGTTATTACACGATCCGCCCTGATTGTATTTATCTCCTCTTTGCTGGGTGCAATTTTATTGAGTATTTTGATTTCATCATCGGGATTAGCGCTTTTGGGGCAAAGTGGCTTTTATTACGGCTGTATTACTTTTAGTTTTATACTTACGGCTTTAGTTACTATAGCGCTGTTTTTTCGATGCTTGAAGGGGCTTATCTTTTTAGTTGTCTTTTCGTTTTTATATATCCCCATGATCATTTTGATTGTTTATTCGTTTAACAGTTCTCGGCTAGTAACAGTTTGGGCGGATTTTTCAGTCAAATGGTATTTTGAGCTAATTCACAATGAAACACTACTTAAAGCTGTCGGATTAAGTCTATCTATTGCTGCATGCGCTGCTACTTTTGCTGTTGTGCTCGGCACATTAGCCGCTTATGCAATTATCCGTTTTAGACGATTCCGTGGGTCTAATTTGTTCTCATTTATGACAACAGCGCCGTTAGTTATGCCTGATGTTATTACTGGTTTGGCATTGTTATTATTGTTTGTGGGCATGGGGCAGGTCTTGGGGTGGCCAAAAGATCGAGGTGCAATAACTATTTGGATGGCACATGCGACTTTCTGCACTGCCTATGTTACGGTAGTCATTAGTGCAAGGCTTCGTGAACTTGATAAATCTATTGAAGAAGCGGCTTTAGATTTAGGTGCTAACCCATTGAAAGTCTTTTTTGTTATTACATTACCAATGATTGCACCGGCATTAGTTTCTGGCTGGTTACTTGCATTTACCTTATCACTTGATGATGTCGTAATTGCTAATTTTGTAACAGGGCCAGGCGCAATGACATTACCTAAATTAATATTTTCAAAAGTACGTTTAGGGGTCGATCCACAAGTCAACGCTTTAGCCACAATTATATTACTCATTGTCGGGATTATCGGTTTTATTTCGTGGTTATGGATGCGTCAGTCTGAGCGACGTCGCATTCAAGAAACACATAAGCACTAAATCCTGCCTCTTATCTCAATATTGCCGCATATTGCGGCAATATTACGTTTTAAAATCTCCGTGTTTTTTCCATCATTTTGTATTATAGTGTGAATGGTCAATTTATTTGGCTAAATTCTCAGGGCGGGGCGTAATTCCCCACCGGTGGTATAGCCCACGAGCGCTTAATATTTTAGATTTTAATGGTCTGTTTATTTTATTAACAACAAACCATCTAAATATATTAAGGTCAAGCAGATTTGGTGAAATTCCAAAGCCGACAGTTAAAGTCTGGATAAAAGAGAGTTGCTTATCTTTCTCATGTTTGCTGAAAGGCAAAGTCATACTGGTCAAGCACAGCCCTGATTCTGGTATTTTATTTATTTGTACTTAATTAATTTGATGCATCAATAATGATTCAAATTTAATTAAGTAAATAATGAAATGAGCAAATTAAAAATATAGGTATTTACCATGAATCAGTTTAATCTGAATGAGTTTGGAACTCCAATCGAACGAGTCAAAAAGGCCATTGCATCAATTCAAGCCGGTCAAGGTGTGCTAGTTTTAGATGATGAAGATCGTGAAAACGAAGGCGATATTATTTGGGCTGCTGAGTCAATCACCCCCGAACAAATGGCTATTACTATTCGTTATGGTAGTGGCATTGTTTGCTTATGTTTACCGCCAAAACGTTGCGAAGAATTGGAATTGCCTATGATGGTGGCCAATAATACCAGTAAAAATAATACTGCGTTTACTATTTCGATTGAAGCTGCCGATGGTGTAACAACGGGGGTATCAGCTGCCGACCGCGTTACGACCATTAAAGCTGCGGTTAATGATAACGCTAAACCTAGCGATCTTAATCACCCCGGGCATGTCTTTCCATTAGTTGCTAAAGAAGGGGGGGTATTGGTTCGCCGAGGTCATACCGAAGCATCAATTGATTTAGTGACATTAGCGGGTTTAAAACCTGCTGCAGTCCTGTGTGAGTTAACAAATGATGATGGCACAATGGCAAGAGCACCTGAAGTGGTAAAGTTTGCCAAACAATACCATATGCCCGTTGTAACCATTGAAGATATAGTTGAGTATCGTAACACTCTCAACGCTTGAGCTAACAATTGTTCCGCCGATGAAATTGTTCGGCGGAGTTATTTATACTCATCATATTTAACGTTAAAAAATCTAACTTATTTTTTTGTATCGAAACCCTATTGATAAAGCTGCTATCTGAAATATTTTTTAGGTTTATAAGTTAATGTTTTTTATCGGGTTAGTGAAGTTAGTCTTTTTATCGATTTGGCTTGAAAAGCGTGACTTGTTCGCTTATTTTATTAAGAAGAAAAATTTTGCTTACATCTGGATAATTTATGCTACGTTCTATTTTTATTTATCTTATGGCACTTTTAACACTTACTGGTTGTCAAGCTGAATCAACAAAATCGATGAATGTGATTGTAACTAATTCTAAAACAGAGGTTTTTTATTCAAGCTCTCATAGTGATTATAAAATTACTATTTATGCACCTAATCCACCCGCTCCCAAGGGTGGTTGGCCAATTATTTATCTTCTTGATGGCGATAGTTATTTTTTAACAGCCCATAGTATTTTGACTAATTACTTTCCTTTTCCTATGCTTAACCAACTTAACTGTCCTATAAATAGCGATACTAAACAAGTATGATAACGCCTACTTTAGATTTATAATAAAAACGGTTTAAAAACAACATCTTATTATTCTATACTGATTTAAAATTAAATTAAAAAAGTATAATTATTTTTATTTTTTTCTATCAATTTATCTATTTCTTTTATATCTTTCTAAAAGCATACGATATGGTATGATATGGAATAGGCAGGCTAACTTATATAAATTGTAATACATTGAATTATAAAAGTTTGCTCTTGCTATTGATGATTCTTCATTATAGAATTATCTACCTTATTGAAAAATAATAATAAAACTTATAGTAAGGTATCATGAAGGTTAGTTGCTTTGACTTATTCGTTTTTTTGACTTAATAGTTAAAAACATACAGTAATTAAGCTCTTTTGGTGGCAAATGTTCTGTTTGCGAACCATCTTTTATTTTGTCGTTGTTTATCGACGATAGATCATTATCAAGTGCTATATAAAATAGGTTATGACAAAAAATAAAGTAGCAAAACGAGGTAGCTATGTTAAGCGTGAATAAAGAGTGGGCATTTGTAGTGCTGACTTGCTTTTTTGAGTTATGTTGGATTTTAGGGTTTAGCATCGCAACCGAGCTATGGCAGTGGGGTATCATTGTGTTGCTAATTGTTGTCGATTTTACTTTTTTAACCAATGCTTGTAAAACAATACCCACAGGTACAGTGTATGCCATATTTTCAGGCGTTGGTGCAGTTGGTGCGACAGTGATTGACATGTTGCTTTTTGACAAAGAAATTAAATTAATTCAACTTTTTTTTGTGGCACTTATCATTATTGGTGTTGTACAACTTAAACGTGCGGATAGTTAATATTACAATAAAGGACAAATTTAATCATGGGATGGCTATTGATATTAATTGCAACTGTTTTTGAAGTTCTTGGAGCGATTGGTCTTAAGTTATATGCAGAGCAAAAAAGTCTGTTTAGGCTTGTTTTATATTGGGGAGGATTTTCTGTTTCTTTTATGCTTTTTTACTTTTCTCTCCATTATCTTGAATTGAGTATTGTGTATCCTGTTTGGGTTGGTCTTGGCACATCGGGGGCAGTGTTAGCTAATATGTTATTGTTCAATGAGCCTAAAAACTTTTCTCGATTATTTGGTTTGAGCATTATTATTATTGGTGTTGTTGGTTTACATGCTACTTTATAATCAGTTTTGATTATACTGACAAAAAAACCGGAGATAAACTCCGGTAAAATATAATGTAAGGTTGAATAAAAAAAGAAATGAAATTAAATTAAATTAAATTTCGTTAGCATGCTCTTTTAAGAAACTTGCAACGCCTTTCGGGTTTGCTTGCATGCCTTTTTTACCTTTTGTCCATTGTGCAGGGCAAACTTCTCCATGCTCTTCATGGAATTGGAACGCATCAACAATACGAATCATTTCGTCGATATTACGACCAATTGGTAAATCGTTAATCGTTTCATGGCGTACAATACCTGATTTATCAATAAAGAATGATGCGCGTAATGCCACACCGGCTTCAGGATGTTCAACACCATATGCTTGCATAATTTCGTGTTTGATATCTGCAATAATCGGGAATTTTACCTCACCAATACCACCATTGTCTCGAGGTGTGTTTCGCCAAGCGTTATGTACGTATTCAGAGTCCATTGAAACACCAATAACTTCAACTCCTCGCTTTTTGAATTCTTCTAGGCGGTGATCAAATGCGATGATCTCTGATGGACAAACAAAAGTAAAGTCCATTGGCCAGAAAAAAACCACAGCATATTTACCATGAATATGTTGTGATAAATTGAAATTGTTAACAATTTCTCCAGATCCTAAAACTGCTGCTGATGTAAAATCTGGGGCTTTGCGAGTGACTAATGTCATAGTGTTTCTCCTTGCTAATTAAATGTAAATCATATCGTGAAGCATTATAGCAACTAAAATCGATTGTCCAAGTTGTTATAAACAATCGGTATCATAAGTTTAAGCTATTAACTGTTGATTATTGTTCGGTATTATTTATTAATTTTTTAGGTTTACCTTTATTTTTGGTATCTCGATGACGCTGTTTTATCTTTTTCTTCTTGGTATCTTCTTTTTTGCGAGCACTTTTTAATTTTGCTTTTTGCGAAGGTTTTTTCTTTGTTGCTGGCTTTGGGGCTTTTGTTTTTGGTCGCAATTCATCAATGGTTCTTAGCTTTATTGGTTCTTGGATATAGCGCTCAATTTTTTGTAGTAATTCGTTATCATGAGCTTCAATTAGCATAATTGCCGTACCTTTTTTACCTGCACGTGCAGTGCGACCAATACGGTGTAAATAAACATCGGCCGTTTTTGGCGCATCAAAATTAATAACATGGGTGATATCGTCAATATCGATTCCACGTGCTGCGACATCGGTTGCAACAAGCACATTGACTGTGTTGTTACTCATTCTTTTTATTGCTTCGTTACGTTTCGCTTGCACCATTTCGCCTTCTAAATAGCAACTATGGATGCCAGCTTGATGTAGCAGGCTTACTAATTCGTGCACACGTTCACGTTTACGGACAAATACAATCGTTTTTTTTAATTCTTGTTGTTTTAGTAAGTGAGTAAGTAGTGCCACTTTATGAGATAGGTCGTCAGCACGATAATAAAATTGTAAAATCTTTTTACGTTCTTTGCGTGATGGATCAGCATTGATTTCGATTGGTGCATTTAAAATACGGCTAGCAAAATTATGTAACCCTTCTCCTTCAAGTGTCGCTGAAAATAGTAACGTTTGTTTACGCCAGCGAGTCTCGGCTGATATGGTTTCGACATCTTGTGAAAAACCCATATCGAGCATGCGGTCTGCTTCATCTAAAATCAGCATCTCAACTGCTCGGCAATCAAAATTTTCTTCTTTTATATACTGTAATAATCGACCTGTTGTTGCAATAACAATATCTTGATTTTTGCTAAATACTTCAGCGTGATTCATATAAGCAACCCCACCAGTGATGGTTGCGATGCTTAGCGGTGTCGATTCGGTTAATAATTTGGCTTGCTCGGCAATTTGCATGGCGAGCTCACGCGTTGGTGTTAATATCAAAATGCGTGGTGGCCCAGATTTACGACGAGGGAAATCTAATAAATGTTGCACAGCAGGAATTAAAAAAGCGAGTGTTTTACCCGTACCAGTTGGTGCTGAGCCTAAAATATCTTTGCCATCTAGAGCAACAGGAATCGTTTGTGCTTGGATTGCTGTCGGGGTGTTTATATCCTGCGTTTGAAGATTGTGAATTAATATATCATCTAGCTCTAAATCAGAAAAAGTGTGTACTGTCATAATGATCTTTTCATCTAAAATTATAAGACACATTATAACGGCAATTACTATAACTACAATCAATAAAAGTGTGATGGATTATTATTCGTTCTTTATACGTTATTTGCTTACAGATAAGTTATCTTGAAGAAAATGTTAACTTGTATGCCTAAAAACTTAACGATTTATTTAAGCAAAACTTATCATCTTTGAGTGTTTATGGTAAGATTAGATAAATTATTACAGCATGTAAAATGGCGATTAGGCTATTCCGTTGCGGTTTAACGCTTAATCAATTTGTACCTTAATACAAGCTGGTTCAAAATTTCCTATTAAATAATATTTCTATAATAACCATCAGATAATAACTATGACTGAATGTTTTTCGATTGATAACTATAATAAGCAATTAGAACGGAAAGTAGATATTTTAAAAACATTATTATCAGACTTTTCTCTTCCCGAATTAACAGTCTATTCATCGCCCATTAGCCATTATCGAATGCGAGCTGAGTTTAGAATCTGGCATCATGGTGAGGAGCTTTATCATATTATGTATGATAAAAAGACAAAAAAACGGGTACGCGTGGATGAATTTCCTATTGCGACTAAATTAATTAATCAAGCGATGCAAACTATTTTGCCTTTATTACAGCATAATCATCTACTTCGGCATTTATTGTTTCAAATCGATTATTTTTCAACCTTAAGTGGTCAGTTATTAATTACGCTTTTATATCATAAAAAGTTAAATGATGAATGGATAATTGAAGCAAAAAAATTAAAAATGCAATTAGCTAAACAAGGCGTAAATGCGAGTATTGTCGGGCGCGCTAGCAATCAAAAAATTGCAATTGATGTCGATTATGTTGATGAGATTTTACCCATAATGGGTAAAACGTTTACTTATCGTCAAGTTGAAAATAGTTTTACTCAACCTAATGCGGCGGTGAACATTAAGATGTTACAGTGGGCTGTATCAGTCACTAAAAATTTGTCGGGTGATTTACTAGAGTTTTATTGTGGTAATGGTAACTTTTCAATTGCACTGGCACAAAACTTTCGAAAAGTATTGGCCACTGAAATTGCTAAAGCGTCAGTTTATTCTGCTCAGCATAATATTGCCATTAACCATATTGATAACCTTACTATTATCCGATTGTCGGCTGAAGAGTTTACCAGCGCAATAAAAAAAGAGCGTGAGTTTAATCGTTTAAAAGGAATTCATTTAGATGATTATCAGTGTGATACGGTACTGGTTGACCCGCCTCGTGCAGGATTGGATTTAAATACTATTGATATATTGAAATCCTATAAAACTATTATTTATATTTCGTGTAATCCAAATACATTGCGCGACAATTTGCAGTTATTGAGTAAAACGCATTCAATTCAACATTTTGCGATGTTTGATCAATTTCCTTATACCGATCATATCGAAACAGGCATAGTATTGTGTAAAAAGTAAAAGGATCTGATATTCAAAACAGGATATTTTTGCTACAATAAGCCCAATTTATGTGTGACTAATTATTGTTTTCAGTATATATACAGACTTGCGCTAAATTAGATAAAAAAAAACCCTAGATAAACTAGGGCTGCATTAAATTGCAAGGAATGGATGAAAGGAAATAAAACAATGAAACAATAATGTCTAGCCTCATGAATCATTGTGTAGCTACTATAGCAAAGACAAACCAACTGATTGGTGACATAAACATTACAAAATGGTCATTAATATATCATGATTGATTTAATGTTTATCATTTATTCTATAGCAGTATTATGCAATTTCGACAACCAGGCAAACAACAAAGGAAGTATTCAGATATGAAATTGTTAGTAGTTGAAGATGAGCAAAAAACAGGTGAGTATCTTCGTCAAGGTTTAGTTGAATCTGGATTTGTTGTTGATCTAACAAACAATGGTCTTGATGGTTATCATAGAGCGATGACAGAAGATTACGATTTAATTATTTTAGATGTCATGTTACCTGACATTGTGGGTTGGAAAATTGTTCAGTCACTGCGTGAGGCTGGCAAAGATACCCAAATTATGTTGCTCACTGCTATGGGCAGTGTTGAGGATAAAGTAAAAGGTCTTAACTTAGGTGCAGATGATTATTTGGTCAAACCTTTTTCGTTTGCTGAATTACTGGCTCGGGTTAAATCCTTGCTTAGACGTAATGTCCCACAGGTTAATAATTCTCAATTGAGTATTGCTGACCTAGTCATGGATCTTCCTAAGCGCACGGTAACACGTGGTGATAAGCGCATTGATTTAACCAATAAAGAGTTTTTATTATTAGAGTATTTTTTACGTTACCCAGGTGAAGTATTACCACGTTCACTAATCGCCTCGCAAGTTTGGGATATGAACTTTGATAGTGATACCAATGTTATTGATGTCGCAATTCGACGCTTACGTAATAAAATTGATGCCGATTTTGAGCCTAAATTAATTCATACAGTCCGCGGAATGGGGTATAAGTTAGATGTCTTGGATGAACCCGAATAAGTTAATCTCATTGCGTTTGCCTCTTATTGTTTGTTTAATAACGTGTGGTTTACTTTATTGCTTCAGCTTTCTAATTGAACGTTCTTTTGAAAAACTTTCAATTCAGCAAAATGTGTCCGAACTTAATTCGGTTATTGACTCTATTGAGCGTGAGCTTGTTTATTATTCTCCCGACGAGAACCGTGATGAGTTTATTCAAAATTTGTTATTAATTTTGACAGGGCACCATCGGTTATTTGTTTATATTATTGATGAGCAGGGAAAAATAGTTTACCGAACCCGTGGACCCAATCTGGCTTTTGCTAAAACACAAATTGATTTTGATAACATTGTTGAAAATCACGGGACAGATATTTGGAATCAAGACAAATCATCATATCGAGTTGCGGCCTCATATGTTGCCATTGAAAATGGCAAGCACTATACCACAATCGTTGCTATTGGCCGTGATCTACAGATTGAATTCATTCGACGTTTACGTGACGGTTTAGGTTTACTTATTGGTATTGCTTGTATTTTGGTATTAATTGGTTCTTTTATTAGTATCTATTTTACCCAAAAGCCGATTAATCGATTGATTAAAAAGATTGAAAAAATTAACCTTAAAAGTTTGAATTACCGCATACCTACTTCTTTAGTGCCAATTAAATACGTGAGTTTGGTCAAAGCATTTAATGATATGCTTAATCGTATGGAGGATGTGTTTCATCGGCAACGCAATTTTACAGCAGATATTGCCCATGAAATGCGAACTCCAATTACTAATCTAACTACTCAAACGCAAATTGTGCTCAATAATGCTAGAACGACAGATGAATATCGTGAGATTTTATACTCTAATTTGGAAGAATATGAAAAAATGTCACAGATGATTTCCGATATGCTGTTTTTGGCTCAAGCAGATAATCGCCAATTGGTGCCTAATTTAATTGATATTGATTTACATAATATGATCACATTAATGTGTGAGTATTTTGAGCCACTGACTGACGAGAAAAATATCACTTTCAACCTTGATGGTAACTGTTCTCATATTCAAGGTGATAAAATGATGTTGGGACGAGCAATCAGTAATATTTTATCTAATGCTATTCGTTATACTCCAGAAAATCAGGTAATAACCATAACATTAAAGCAAGTGAATGAAAAACGTGTGCAAATCGTTATTTCTAACCCAGGTAAAAAAATTGACAGTAAGCATTTGCCACATCTTTTTGACCGATTTTATCGCGTTGAGGAATCACGCCATCGTAACGGAAATGATAGCGCGGGCACTGGAATAGGGCTTGCGATAGTTAAATCTATTATTGAAACGCATAAAGGTACGATTTCTGCCGAATCTGACGAGCAATCGACACGCTTTATTATCAATTTACCAACTGCTATTTAACATCAAAGTCACTAATCAATAAATTAGCTGCTGCATAAGCAGCTTTATCTTTTAGTTCTTGTGGTACAAGGTTGTTAAGCACAACTTCATTTAACACTTGCATGACAGCACCTAAGGCATCTTCAATATAACCGAGATCATTACTGCCAATTTGTGCGTATTTTTCATAAATAAGATCGCTATATTTTTTCATTAAATTCGCTCCTTGAGGTGCCGTTATAAAAAATTAGCCAATTGTTGGTAAACTTGCTCGGCTTGAATAGTTTGCATCATTTTTTCGTTTGAGATAATGCTAAATTGGTTTTTTCCATAACCACCAATCAACTTTGGATCAGTTTCACCAAATAAAGTGATATTTGGGCGATCTAATGCTGCGGTTAGATGGCTTAATCCGGTGTCTACTGAAACCACTGCTTTTGCCCCAGCAATAATGGTTGCTATGTCGGAAAGTGATAGTTTGGGGAGTACTTCGACGTGTTTAAATCCTTGAGCTAGCCGGATTGCTCGCGCTTGCTCATGTGGCGCTCCCCAAGGTAATTTTATTTTTAAGCCTGTTGGTTCAACCAGTTTGATCAAATTTCGCCAGGCTTCTTCACTCCAATGCTTTTCATCTCGCGTTGTTGCGTGTAAAAAAATCAAGTATTGCTGATTATCATCTGGTAATGAAGATAAAAAATGTTG
Source organism: Gilliamella sp. HK2 (assembly GCF_001690265.1). NCBI lineage: Bacteria > Pseudomonadati > Pseudomonadota > Gammaproteobacteria > Orbales > Orbaceae > Gilliamella > Gilliamella sp. HK2. Next base: position 69,108 of record NZ_LZGV01000095.1, on the reverse strand, counting down.
AGCAATTGCATAATCACCAATTGAGTCAGGCTGTTTGTATTGTAGACTTTGTGCAAACAACAATCTAATGCGCTCAATAGCATGCATTTGTTTCGGTATGCTGTGTTTTACATCATAAAACCAACTTGCAATAGGTTCTTTTATGCTTTTTCGATCTAAACCATGTTTAATACCATGTGCTTTGCGTGTGATTAAAAAAGCACTCTTAATTAACCCTTGTGCATCAATTATACAATCATATTCTTGCTGGCTAAGTGTTTGGATAAATTTATGGCGTTCTTGACGAACATTTTTAGCAAACCAATTTTTTCGCCAACGTCTTATCGCAACAGGAATTACTCTATCGACGGCAAAATGCCAGCTAGGTATTTGAGTAAAATTTTCTTCAACTACCCAATCAAATGTGATGTTAGATAAGCTATTGGCTGCATCGGTCAAAGCTGGTAATGTATGTAGTACATCACCCATTGAAGATGTTTTAACAATTAATGCACGCATTATTCATTACTCTTTTGACAACGCATAATAAGATTCATTAATGTTTCAAAAACACTATCTGGCTTAATATCAATTAAACTTTGATGATAACCTTGCTCGGTATCACCTCTACGAACACGATGGTATCCAGTCATTAAACGGATAATTTCTGCCTTATCTGATAGCGGCGGAGTAAAATCAGGGCTACTAGGCCCATAAAGAGCCACCAATGGTTTATTTAACGCAGCTGCCACATGCATTAATCCAGAATCGTTAGTCACAATTGCTTTACAAGCTGCAATTAAACTAACGGCTTGTTCTAATTGAGTTTGACCAGCCAAATTAATGCATTTATTTGCATAGGTCATTTTTGCCATAATTTGTTCACCTACATTTTTATCATTTGCTGAACCAAAAATAATAATTTTGGCATGCTGTTTAACAAGCATATCGGCAAGTGTAGCGTAATGATAATCAGGCCAACGTTTGGCAGGTCCAAATTCAGCACCAGGGCAAAAACCAATTAAAGGCTCTTCTTGAGTTATTGAAAAGGTTGATAGAACTTGAGTTATTTCATCCTGCTTGACATTGAGCTTTGGCCACAATAGCGGATGAGGTAAATCGGAAGCTGAATGAATTTGATCTTTAGGATAAGCAAGCGCAATATAGCGTTCAACCATTAATGGAAAAGCTTGTTTATCAAGTTTACGTAAGTCGTTTAATATTCCATAGCGCATTTCGCCTTTCCAACCAGTGCGTTTAGGAATTTTTGCAAAAAAAGGTATCAATGCTGACTTGAATGAATTAGGCAATACAATGGCCTGATCATAATGATTATTTCGCAGTGATTTAGCTATCTCACGACGTTTTGTTAAAGCAAACTCACCATGACCCAATGGCATTGTAATTGCTTGATTCACCTCTGGCATTCTATTTAATAGTGCAGAGCACCAAGCTGGTGCAAGCACATCAATTTCGTTACTGGGATCAAGTTGTTTTAATGTACGATATAGGCTTTGCGACATCATCATATCGCCAACCCATGAAGGGCCGATAATGAGTGTTTTCATTTAATCAGATCCTTTTTATTGCTCATTGAGCCATTTCATATATTCTGCGGTGCCTTCTGCAACAGTTTTAAACTCGATTGGGCATTTTGTCTGCCTAAATTTAGTTAAGTCAGCCTGCGTATAGCTTTGATAGCGTCCTTTTAGGTGTTCAGGAAAAGGAACATAATCAATTTCATCTTTTTTATGGTAATTAAGCACTGCATCGGCAACAGCTTGGAATGATTCTGCTCGGCCTGTTCCACAGTTATAAATCCCCGAGATTTTATTTTTCCAAAACCATAAATTGACCTCAACCACATCACTGACGTAAATAAAGTCACGTTTAAAATTATCGCTGCCAGTAAATAGTTTCGGTTTTTCGCCTTTATTAATTTGTTCATTTAAATGAAATGCGACACTAGCCATACTGCCTTTATGTGATTCGCGAGGTCCATAGACATTAAAATAACGGAATCCGCAAACTGGCGAGTTAGCTTGTGGTAATAGACCTCTTACATACTGATCAAACAAGAATTTAGAATACCCATAGACATTTAATGGTTTTTCATAAGCGCGATCTTCAATAAAGTTATCACTGCGCCCGCCATAAGTGGCGGCAGATGAAGCATACAAAAATGGAATGTTGAAGTCTAAGCAGTAATGCAATAAATCTTTGGAATAGTCGTAGTTATTTTCCATCATAAACTTGCCATTCCATTCAGTGGTTGATGAACAAGCACCTTGGTGAAATATGACATCAATATCAAGATCTTCATGACTGATAATGGCTGTAATAAATTCATCTTTATCCATATAATCAGCAATATCTAAATCAGTCAAATTGGCAAATTTTGTGCCATCAGTTAAATCATCAACAACCAAGATGTTTTTATATCCTTGGTCGTTTAAACCTTTAACAATATTACTACCAATAAATCCAGCGCCGCCTGTTACCACGATCATGTTTATTTTCCTTAACCAATAAAATCAATCCGCTTATGATACCGATTTATGGCAAAATTTTCGAGTAATCATTTAAAAAAACGTGAATGAAAGCCAGACTATTTATAAAATTATCTTAATTTTGCTGTAACTAAAATATATCTGGCCAAATTAAGATAAGGCTCAGTTTGGCAGTACTTTTGTTCAAGTTCTAATAGTTGCTCAAAGTGAGTTTCTGCTTTGGCTTTATTGGCAAGATAGTCGTGGAAAATACGAATGCCTGTTTTTTGTAGGATGGTAAAATCGATTTGATTAAGCCATTGATATACATCAATGGGTTCTCTTGGAAAATCGGGCGAAAGCGTCTTTTTTTTGCGCTTAGCTAAACCTGCTTGTGTATAGCCAAAATTACCTAATGTGACAGTTTTAAATAAAAGGGCATGATAGTTATAAAACATTAACGATAAGTAGCCATCGGGTTTAAGATGTTTTTTTAATGCTTTTAATAACGCAATTGGTTCAGCGATCCATTCTAATACAGCATGACAAATAACTAAATCAAAAGGTTGGTTAATTAAGCTATCAAGCTGCTGAATCGGGCAGCAAAGACAATTTATCTTTACGTTTTCCATCTGTGCTTTTTGTTTAGCAAGTGCTAACATTTGTTCTGAGATATCGCAAAGTGTGACTTGATGCCCAAGTTTTGCAAGACGGCAGGCAATTTGACCTTGCCCTCCGCCCGCATCAAGTATGGTGAGTGGCCTATTAGGTGGGTAGGTTGCTAGGATCTCTTCTAGTGTTTGCCAAACTATCGCTTCGCGAATTTTACCTTTGGTTGTGCCATAAATGTTTTGTGCAAACTTGTTGCTGATATCATCAAAATTGCGATCTTGTTTATTCATAAGTTATTTTTGATTGTTCAACTGTTTTGCTTCATCATTTATTTGTGCTATTTTGTTTGCCATCTTCGTGTAGCATTGTTCCATTAATGCTCTAGCATCTTCTTTGCATAGATTTTTGGTTTCAATTGGTTCTAGCATTTCAACAATCATATGGCCATTATTTAAACGGTTTAATTTAATGTCATTGGTTTGCGATACACAAATTGGCACAATTGGTACACCAGCAGCAATTGCTGCTTTAAATGCACCTGTTTTAAATGGCAATAGTCCTCGACCACGGCTACGAGTGCCTTCAGGAAACATCCAGATAGATATACCGCGTTTCTTAATTTCATTGACGACTTTTCCGATTGTATTGCGCGCTTTTGATTTATTGTCCCGATCAATAAGAATATTGCCTGTAAGATAGTAAAGTTGCCCAAAAAAAGGAATCCAAGCTAAGCTTTTTTTACCTACGGTAACCGTTTTGGGCTGTAGTACATTAGCGGCTACAATTACATCGTAATTATCTTGATGATTAGCGATATATACGCAACTACCTAATTTATCAATATCAGGATAGATGCGAGTATCAACTTTTATGCCCATTATGGGTTTAAAGACAAACCCAAACAAATGAGCAAATCTTGCTACATTTTTGGGATTTCTTGGGTTAAGTAGGCAAAAAATGATGCCTAAGACACAAATGATAATACCAATTATTACAACGCTAATTAAGCGAAAAAGAAATACCATAATTTACCTCATAAGTTGACTTGGCGTATTATATACATAATCTGAGTTAATATACAGTTTGTTAAAAATAGTTATTCAAGGTGGTTTATGCATAAATCGACTATTATTTGGGATGAAAATCAGATACCTGTTTCTACTTATTTTGATGATGTATATTTTAATACACAAGGCGCAATTGATGAAACAACGTATGTATTTATAGATGGTAATAATTTACAGCAACGCTTTGTTGAGCATAACAAAGATACCTTTGTTGTTGGCGAAACAGGCTTTGGCTCTGGATTGAGCTTTTTGATCTTATGGCAATCTTTTTTGCATTTTAGGCGTCATAATCCAGAACATATACTTAAATACCTTACTTTTTTTAGTATCGAAAAATACCCACTATCGTTAGATGAATTAATAAAGGTTCATGATAGTGTGATTTCTAAAAATACCCCCCTATTTTTGTTAGCTAGGCGTCTTCAAAACGGTTTAATTAACTCTTATTGCCAGTTTGATAACGTCAGTTTAGCAATTTGTTATGCTGATATCAGCCATTTTTCGACATTTTTAACTAAACAAAAGGTATTAGTTGATGCTTGGTTTTTTGATGGGTTTTCGCCAGCAAAAAATCCAGATATGTGGACAGAATCCTTATTTAAAGATTGTTATGCATTAACTGCCTTAAATGGTTCATTTGCCACTTTTACTGCGGCTGGATTTGTGCGACGAAATTTGCTTAATGCAGGATTTAACGTGCTTAAACGTAAAGGTTATGGGGTTAAGCGTGAAATGTTAATTGGTTATAAAGATAAGTAGCCTTGCCAAGGAGTTTGGCAAGGCAAAATGGTTATTCAAATTTTATTCAGCTTAAAAATCAAATTGATAAATTAGATCTAATGTTTGCGCTAAGCTTGATGTAGCCTCTAAATAGAGGCTCGGCATTAAACGATAACGTAAAGTAAATGTAGCTAATGAATCAAATATACCAACGCCATATTTGAGTTGCAAATTAGGTAATATATAACCGCTAACCACAACTTTAGAGCTATTGCCTGCGCCTTGTGTATCAAGTGTTAGATTTTTGATACCAAATAGGTTACCGATATCGCCAACATATTTACCTGTTTTTGCTGTGCCAATACCAACTAGCAGTGCTGTCATCATGTCGCTATCACTTTGTTCTGCGCTATCAAGCCCTTGACCGCGAATTATGTAGGAAAGGGCTTCTTGTTGTGACATAGCTGGGTCTGAGAATATTTCAATTTTAGGTGATTGAGACGATCCTGTAACGCGAATTCCCGCCATGATATTGCTATTATCCATTGATTCAGGATTGCGTATAGCTTCAATATCAAGCCTAGCTTGATCTGCCGATCCTGAGAATGTGATAATGCCTTTATGAATAATTAAATCTTGCCCATAGGCGTGGAACCGACCTGTTGGTATCAACACTTCTCCATGCAGATCAAGTCCTTTATTGGTTTGTGTCGCAATCAGATTACCTTTAAGAGAGGCATTTAACCCAAATGCATCAACAGTGACTTTATCTCCAATATTGATCTCAAGGTGGCTAAAGATGTTCATGCCAAATTTTTGTGGTTTAATTTCTTTTCGATTTGTATCAAGCATGACTTCATCAGGAGATACATCAATGCTTGATGGCGGAAGTGATTCAACCGTTATTTTCCCTTTTGGTATGTTAACTTTGCCTAATAATGTTAATTCGTCTTGTGTCGCATTGATTTTAATATCTGGAACAATGGTCATAACAATCATTGGCGGTACCGAAACTTCCATAGCAGCTCCATTCACGGTTAACGAAGCTTGCCATTTGTCAAAGGTATTCCAGCTGGCATTACCATTAATATTAACATTGCCTGCTTGCGTAGTTAACATACCTTTTAATGTGGATGATTTTCCATTGAAATTGATATCAACTTTGGCTGATTTAACATCAATGGGTAATTGACTTGACTTTATTTCGCTATGTTTTAAGCCAATACTTCCAGTTAGTAACGGATCATTTAGTGAACCAGAAAATTTAACCGTGCCATTAATAGCGCCTTTAGCATAATCTTTGCTATCCAATAACGGATTAATAATTGCCAAAGCTAATTGATTGATATTTAATTGACCACTTAATTTTTTTTGTTTTACTGGATCAGTGATAATAAGGTTACCATTGATTTTTCCTAGCTTATTTAAACTAAAATGCCAATCGAGTTTGGCTTGTTGCTCATTAAACTCAGCCTCTATTTTAAAAAGATCGAAAGGTAGAGGCAGCGCTTTTGAGGTAAGCATTTGTTGAATATAAACATCAGAACTAGTTATATTGGCTTTGATTGATGGTAGCATACTATCATGATTAAATTGTATGATGACTTTACCATTAACATTACCTGCAAGTTTGGTTTCACCATCGGTTGGTATGGGCAATTTAGACAGATTAATCTCTTTTAAGGTAATGCTTGTATTGGTATTATTAGTTAATGATAATTGTTTATCAAGACAAATACTTGACTGATTATTATTCCAACAGTGGGCATTAATACTGGGCACTTGATGGGCTACATCATAAGATAAGTCCACTGATTTAGTGAGTTGCCAATTGTTATTATTGCCTAAGTGTAGTCGGGCATGAGGAATCGTTCCGTTCCATTTTGTACGCGCTTTATTCAGTTTTCCTATTAACGAAGTTTTTAATGATGCTGGTTCACCATCAATATCAACCGTTAAAGTATGAAGGTTTTCACTGCCAGATAGTTCAATATTGGCTTTTTTGATTGTTTGACCAGGTAGCTCTATTGTTTGAGCCGTTAACTTCATGTTGCCACTGGCTTGGTTTTTATATTCCACTTTGCCAGTAACATTGGCTTTAGCTATTTTTATTGTATCGAAAGATAGTGAATTAATGGTTAAATTCGTGTCTACGATTGCATTATCAGATGTGCCATTGAGTTTTATATTTCCAGCAATAGATCCTTGCATACCATCAACTAATAGCGGTAATGATTCAAGATTCAATTTTGCTAACAAGTTGCCTTTATCGTTCGCTCCATTTAAATCTATCTGATTTTTACCCCATTTAATCACAAGATTATTAGCAGAGATTTTATTTTCTAAATTACTAGACATGCTACCAGATGCGAAAAAATCAGCATGATTAATATTACCTTTTAACTGCAAATCGGATAAATTTACTATCCATTTACCCTCTTCAAGCTTACCAGTTGTTTTTAATAGACCATTTAATCGAATAGGATAACTTGGTAGCTCGTTAGTGAGATCGACATTATTTAGCTTTAGGCTTGTATCCCATTGTAATGCTTGTAACCAACTTATATTTCCCGCTACATTAATTTCCCCATGCGGTAATTTTATGTTGGCACGCTCTATCATTGCGTCTTGGTTGGTTCCTGTGCCCACAATCTCAAACTTGGTATTGGCTAGTTCTTGTCCCTTTATATTACCTTTGGCTGACAGTTGATATTGTTTTACATTACCCTTTATTGATGTTGAAAAATCATCTAGCTGGTATTGCGCTGATCCCTCAATTGGCCATTGAATATGCTTACCTTCAAGTTGAGCCATTATAGGTAAGTATTTTTCAATAAAATTAAGGTGCCCACTCATAGCCATTTGATTTAAACCACTCATCTTTATATTAGCTAATAGTTCGCCAAGCAATTTTCCTGAAAACTGAGCATTTAATTGGTTTTGTTCAGTATTCGCTTTAATTAATGCTAGTACAGGCCAGTTATCGTGTAATGTAATTTCGCCCGAGGCAGAAGTATGTCCATTGGCATAAGGGGTGCTAGCATCAAATTCCACTTGTTTTACAATAATGTGACTATTGACAATATCGGTTTGAATAACAACGTTATTAAATCGATAATCTTGTCCACCAATATGTAATAACCAATGATTACCAGTTAAACTTGTGACATTAATATCTAATGGAATATTAACTTGGGGCAATGAATCAATTAGCGGTTGATTAAAAATCTCGGTAATTTTTTCATTAAGTGCAATGTCTTTGTCTGTTGTTGTTACGGTTTGATTTGTCAGTGTTTTATCCGCAAAAATAGCACTTAGATCTGTTGCAACAGCAGGGTAAACATAAATCTGATGATTCACCCATGTGGCTTTTCCTGTAAAGTCTGACATGCCAAATTGCATATCATCAACAATAACATTGACATCCGTTAGGTGGGTCTGTTTAAGATCTATCGGTAATGGTGTTTTGAGCTTGAAGAAGTTTTCTTCATTAGGTTCACTTGCTGGTTCACTTGATTCACTTGGCGAACTGTCAATTTGTTCGGTGTTAATGGAAACTTTTACCCCATTGGCATTAAATTGATCTACACACACTTCTGTTTTTAGTAAGCAAAGCCCAGAAAGTGACAATGAAGCCTCATTGACTTGAACATTAACACCTGGTAATTCAAGGGAGAACCCTTGTATATGTAGATCATGAAACGTACCCTCAACTTGGGCAATTTTTAGCTCGGGTAAAAATTTATTTAAAACATAAGTGGTTATTTTGACACCTAAACTTGTGTAGATAAGTAGAATAGTAAAAACAGTGAGAAAAACGATAACAGATAAAATGGCAACGCTTCGTTTTTTCCATTTACGTATCCGTTTTAATTTTTTTACTTTTTTAATTCTAGCCGTGTTGTTATTCATTTTATAATTCACTTCCTAAACCAATATATAGGTGAATAGAACCGCTTTTTTGGTTAAGTGGCGTTGCTAAATCGACTTTTATTGGGCCAACAGGTGAAGCCCAGCGAATGCCGATCCCTGTACCTGTATAGAATTTAGTTCTATCAACTTTGTCAATAGCTTCGCCTGTATCGACAAATGCGGCTCCCCACCATGAGCCAGATAAATTATATTGATATTCAAGTGAGCCAGTGATGAGTTTTGAGGCTCCTTTTAACTTGCCTTTTTTATCTTCGGGTGAAATAGATTGATAACTATAACCTCGAATACTACGTTCACCACCAGCAAAAAATCTAAATGACGGTGGAACACGGTCAAAATTGCTAGCTTGTATAATGCCGAAATTCCCGCGAGCTATAAATCGATGGGATTTTTGTAACGAGCGAATCCATGTGTGTTGTGCTTGAAAGCGCACCAGATTAATATCAGAGCCTAATGATTCACCAGCAGCCTCAAGTGAATAACGTTGAGAATCTCCCCACATTGTTAATAAATTACCGTCAGAACGAATTCTAGATAAACTAAGTGATGGATAATATAAAAATGTTCTAAAGCTGGCATCGCCTTGGGTAAAGTCATCACGTAATACATTAAAACCTAAAGCGGTTTGCCAACCATAAAAATTATCCCAGTTGCGTAAAACGCCAAATGTATAAGATTGTGAGTAGGTATCATTATTATCAATCTTTTTATAACCACCTTGAATGGTGTAATACTGTTCAAGCGGTGATTTTTTTAAAGGAATTTTATAACTCATCGTAACCAATTGTTCTGGCGAGGATAGCGATAAATTACTTTGAAAACTCTGCCCACGGCTATTGATCCATGGTTTGTTCCAGCCAATTTTTCCGTGCACACCGTTATCTGTTGAAAATCCTAATCCTAGATCCATATTATTTTTCTTTCTAGGCGATGTATCGACATCAATTGGGAGTATTTTACCTTCTGTTAAATGAGGAAAGTCAGGCACAACTACAACTGAGTTAAACCAGTTTGTTGAGGTAAGGCGCCTATTTAATAATGACAACTGCTCTGCCGTATATTCTTCACCCTCTTTAAATGGCACAATATTAGCTAAATAATCTTTACGGATTTTAGCATTATGAAAAGTGACTTTACCAAATCGATAGCGTTTACCTGTTGTATAATCAATATTCCAAAAAGCTTGATGTTCAGACAGCAAAACTGCTAACTGATGCTTGGGCATATTGGCATCAAAGTAACCTTTTTTTAGTGATAAATCTTGCAGGTTTTTCTTAAATGATTCATAAACACCATGATTTAATATATCGCCGATTTTGGGTACGTTGTTTTTTTGTAAATATTCAAAATCGGGATCGTGTTGACCTTCACCAGTAATATTCACATTGAGTTGCTTAACGAGCACAGGCTCGCCTGGCGATATATTGACAACAAGAACTTTAGGATTTTGCGCGTTATACTCGAAAGTCGGTGAATAATAACCTAATGCACGAAGCGATTTTTGCACTTCATTTTCAAAATAACGCTTAAAATTGGGTGTATCATCAATTTTATTGGGCGCGATTAATGATATACGAGCATCGACATTGTCAGCAAGTTCACCTGATAATCCCTTAATAGATAACTTCATATCAGCATAACTTGATGTAGCGCATATCACTAAAAGCAAGCCTAATGACCAAGAAAATCGTGACACATACACCTCGATATTTGTTAAGATTCAAGTAATTTTATATGTCCAATATAAGGCAAATGGCGGTAATGTTGTGCATAATCGATACCATAGCCAACCACAAACTCATCAGGAATGGAAAATCCAATATATTTTACGGGTACAGCTACTTCACGACGTGACGGTTTATCTAATAACGTACAAATTTCAATGCTACGAGGATGACGTAATTTTAAAATCGCCATCACCTTACTAAGCGTATTACCGGTATCAATAATATCTTCGATAACCAACACATCTTTATCACGGATATCTTCATCTAAATCCTTTAATATTTTGACGTCCCGATTACTTACCACCGCATTACCATAACTTGATGCTGTCATAAAATCGACTTCGTGTCCAACGGTAATGGCTCGGCTTAAATCTGCCATAAAGATAAATGAACCACGTAAAAGTCCAACTAAGATTAGCTCATTTTGACTATGTTGATAATCTTTACTGATTTGTTGACCTAACTCGATTACTCGTTTTTGGATATCATCTGATGATATCATCATGCTTAATTCGTGTTTTTTCATTAATAATGCTCAAGTTAATTTTCAAAAAAATTTAATTAGATTCTAGCAATTTTCCTTGATAAAAAGAATAAGCAAACTTACTTTTTATCAAACTAAGATAAGAATGAATTTTAATATTTTATACTGAAATGCTTAGTTACCTAAAACCGTCTGACCACTCTCTTTAACTTTCTTTTTTTGTAAACGCCGTTTTTTAAAAAAATCACTTAAAATAGTACTACATTCATTAGCTAGCACTCCGCCAGTAACTTCAGCATAGTGATTAATACTTGGATAAGCAAGAATATCAATAAAAGAACCTGCGGCGCCAGTTTTGTAATCACTTGCACCATAAACAACACGTTTAATACGACTATGAATAATGGCACCAGCACACATAATACAAGGCTCAAGCGTGACATAAAGAGTTGTATTGATTAGGCGGTAGTTAGTTAAAAGTTTTCCTGCTTGCTCGATAGCCATAATTTCAGCATGAGCCGTAGGATTATGTTTACTTATGGGTTGATTATAGCCTTCGCCCATAATTTGATTATGTTCATTAACAATTACCGCACCTACAGGTATTTCGCCTATAGATTCGGCATGTTTAGCAAGCATTAATGCATGTTGCATCCAATATTTATCTAACATTTTACGACTATAGGTTATTGAGATTTAACACATCACGCATGTCATATAAACCAACGGGTTGTGTGGCAAGCCATAGTGCTGCACGCACGGCACCATTGGCAAAGGTCATTCTACTCGACGCTTTATGGCTAATTTCAACCCGTTCGCCAATGTCTGCAAAGATAGCGGTATGTTCGCCAACAATATCACCTGCTCGAATAGTAGCAAATCCAATAGCGCCTTGTGGTCTTTCGCCAGTATGACCTTCACGACAATAAACAGCACGATCGTTTAAATTGCAATTAAGTGCATCGGCAATCGCTTCGCCCATGGCTAATGCGGTGCCTGACGGTGCATCGACTTTATGGCGGTGATGGGCTTCAATGATTTCAATATCAGTATAATTACCCATGATCTTGGTTGCTTTTTCTAATAGTTTTAGCACTAGGTTAACGCCAACACTAAAGTTTGCAGCAAAAACAATAGCAATTTTTTTTGCTGCATCGGCAATCGCTTGTTTACCTGCCTCATCAAAACCGGTGGTGCCAATAATCATCATTTTTTTATTTTCGACACAAAATGCTAAGTGAGTCAGCGTACCTTCTGGACGGGTGAAATCAATCAATACATCAAACTGATCTTTTGCTTGTTGTAAATTATCAGTAACTTTAATGCCACAAATACCGATTCCAGCCAGTTCACCTGCATCACTACCAAGCAACGATGAGCCTGCGCGCTCAAATGCTGCACCTAAAGTCACGCCTTCGATTTGTGCAACGGCTTGGATGAGCTGTCGTCCCATTTTTCCGCCGGCACCCGCAATTGCGATACGAATCATATTTGTTGACATATAACTTTCCTTAACTTTTTATGGCTATAGATAAATAAATATTATAGCGGAAAATAAGCAACTTATACATAATGTCAAATTGAAATACTACAAATTTCGAGCGCTTTTTATTTAAAAAGAGGTGAAAATTATGAAGCGATCTCTTTGGTATTTTGGTTGGAATATTGTTATTGCAGCCTCGCTTTTAACGTTGCTTTCTAGCGGATTAAGGATAAGCATGGGCGTATTTTTTCTTCCCATTGCAAACGATCTTGGTTTTAGTCGCAGCGTACTTTCTGGCATTATTGCTATTGGTATGCTTTTTTCGGGTATCGCCACGCCAATAGCGGGATATTTAGAGGGTAAATATGGTACTCGCTTTGTGCTCATATTAGGATCAATCATTATTATTGCCTCAACGGTTTGGTCTGCGAACTCTCATGATTATTGGAACTTTTTCTTGTCTTTTGGTATTGCGTTATCTTTTGGTACTTCTTTTGTCGGTTCTGTCAGCTTTACGCCTATTGTGGCGCGTTGGTTTATCAAACGAAGAGGGTTAGCATTATTTATTCTATCAACAGGCAGTATGGCTGGCATGGCGGTGATGTTACCTGTTTTTGCTTTCTTCATTCCAATTTATGGTTGGCAAACCACACTAGTTGCGTTTGCGGTGATCTTCATGATTATGGCATTGCCTATTGCCTTTTTTATTATGAAAGATAATCAATCTGAAATTGCAACACCGAATATAGATCCTGTTATCAATCAAAAAACAGATGATAGCATCAAACTTATGGACGTATTAAAAACACGTCCATTTTGGCAGCTAAGCTTTGGGCTTTTTACCTGTGGTTTTAGTATGAATTTATTAGGAACACATGGAGTTCCAATGCTCGTTGATCACGGCTTTGATTCAATCACCAGTTCTAACGTTATTGGTTTAATTGGTTTAGTCGCTATTTTTAGCACTCTAGTGTTAGGGTATCTTTCTGATATAGTGCAACGAAAAAATATTTTAATGATGGTCTATTTAATCCGAGGATTAGGTTTTATTGCTCTTGTTTTAGCATCAAGCAAATGGCAGCTTTTTACTATAGCAGCAGTAGGAGGGCTGGTTTGGGCGGGTGCATTGTCATTATCGGGCATAATTACCGCTGATATTTATGGAGTAAAGCTTGTCGGATTACTTTCTGGATTAACCTATTTTTTTCATCAAGTGGGCGCAATGATTGGCTCATGGCTTGGTGGATGGGCTTATGATAATTTACATACCCACTTAGTTGCCTTTGGTACGGCTAGCATCTTATTGTTGATGGCGGCTGTGACTGCTTATTTCCTTCCTAAACAATTACCGCTTGTCGCAAAACACGCAAAATAATAGTTTAAAACAAATGGACGCCAAATTGCGTCCATACCTATCTATAAAATTTTTAGATAACTTTTATAAAACTTTTAATAGTTCAACATCAAAAATTAATGCGCTGTATGGTGGAATTGATGCGCCAGCACCTTGAGCACCATAGGCTAATTCTTGAGGAATATATAAACGCCATTTCGACCCTTCAGGCATAAGTTGTAGCGCTTCTACCCATCCTTTAATTACACCATTAACTGGGAACTCGGCAGGTTGACCACGCTCTACAGAGCTATCAAATACCGTGCCATCAATTAATTGCCCAGTATAATGAACTTGAACGCGATCGGTCGCTTTAGGTAAAGCGCCGTCGCCTTGTTTAATGATTTCATACTGTAGACCAGATTCAGTTGATTTAATGCCATCTTTTTCAATGTTTTTAGCAAGAAACTCTTTACCTGCTTGAGCAATTTTTTCGGCTTGTTTGGCTTTTTCTTTTGTTGCTTGTTCATGTATATGGCGTAATGCATCATGTAGTTCTTGTAAAGGCAGGGCAGGAGGGTTACCCGCTAAAACATCTTCCATTGCAAGTTTTAATGCATTAAGCTCTAAATTGTTTAATCCTGAGTCTTTTAATTGTTGACCAATTTGTAATCCAATAGCATAACTTGCTTTTTGCTCTGTTGTCTCTAATTTCATTTTTTACCTTTTATTATTTAAAATAATGTTTATTGTGACGCTATTAAGTTGGTTGATACCACGACAAAAGTCAAGCAATAATTCGCATGATGGTTTGATGATAGCTTAGCTTATTAGCTAATTGTGAAAGAATTTATCAATTTGGCTAGCACTTAGATAAAATATCAGCGATAATACAAATTATAATTTTTTTTATGGATAATGTTAGATGCTGTTTCGTAAATTTACCGCCTTTGCAATTGTAGCAAGTGTTTTATTAACGGGATGTTCAGTTGTTGAACGTTGGGTATATAGACCAGATATCAACCAAGGCAATTATGTAACACCAGATGCTATTGAGCTATTACAAGTTGGTCAAAGCAAAGAACAGGTTGTCTTTATTATGGGCTCACCAATGTTAACTTCTGTTTTTGGTGATAACATTTGGTATTATATTTTCCGCCAGCAACCACAACATGGTGGCGTTAGCCAAAGAAATTTTGCTATCTATTTTGATGAAATGGGCATAGTAAAAGATATCAAAACCACCGAATTAGCCGGTTCTAAATCATTAGAAGAGATGAACAAACAAGGTATATCCGATCCAATTGATGTCAAATCTGATGATGATAATGCTACTCCTGAATCTTAAAAAAATAAAAGCCTCGTTAAATAACGAGGTTTTATTTTATAGCAAAAGATTAAATTAATAGTAATAGTTATAGTTATTTAAAAAAGCCATGATAATGACAATATATATAATAATAAATACGATAGATGCTATAAATGCAATTAGAGCGTATTTCCAATAACTATAAAGGTGCTCAATAGCACTAACGATATCACATTCTTGTTGAGTATTGGCAACTAAACTAAATGAACTTCCCGATTTAAACAGCTTAACGCCAGCGATGATTTGTGGAATACCCATAATAGCGGAAATAATACCTAAGCAGAGAAAAGCACCAGCAATTATAGAAATAACACCAAAAATCTGTTGCATAACAGAAATAAACCGCATGTGTTTCTTTAATAATTCAGATGCTTGAAAAGTTATAGTATTCGTTTGATTTGTATCCATTTTTATTCCTTATATTATCGCTTCATTTAAAAGCGACGGATAGCATAACAGCTTTTTAATTATTGTCGAAGTATTTTTGTATATTTTCCAATAGGGTACAAACTATAATGGTTATATAACATCAATGCTTTTCCTAGCTAATTTTTACTCTAAAAATTAGTCAGAAAAGCCATTGATTTTATTGAAGTTTTTTGTTTTGTTTTTTTAGTAAAAATCAAAGCGTTGTTACCCAAGCCATGTATGGATTGGGGGATTTGTATAAAGTCATTCCTTTAGTTTTTTTTTAATTCCGCAAAACACCAGTCAAGATTTTTTTCATTGCTTACGCTGTTATCGATTAAAAAAAGCTACATAAAAGATCGATTAAGACAAAAATTTAAACGTTAGCTTGATTTTAAGCTTGTGCCAATGCTTTCAAATTATTCTATCTTTGATATCAGGTTTATAATCTATGTTCTTGCGATTTGTTATTTATTAACTATTTGTTGATTACTAACCATTGATTGTTTGTTATTGGCTAAATGTTTTTGACTCTTGATGTAAAACCTTACCTTTTGATTTAATTACAACGGTGCAACGATATAAAGGCGTTCTATCTGCACGAACTTGTTCCCTATGATATAATAAGCCATCGTTTTTATCTTATTTAGTTTTTTCCGATATGCTGGGAACTTGAGTGATTCCCGATAATGGAAAAATATAGCAAAGAGCAAAAATAATATTGATTTAAATTCAACAAAAGCGTTATAAACACGGATATATCAATGAATTCAACCCTTAACAAATTTTCCATTGCCCCTATGCTGGATTGGACCGATAAACATTGCCGTTATTTTCATCGAATTTTAACTAAGCAAACATTACTGTATACCGAAATGGTAACAACAGGGGCAATTTTATTCGGTAAAGGCGATTATTTAGCGTTTAATCATGAAGAGCATCCAGTCTGCTTACAATTAGGCGGGAGTGATCCAAAAGCGTTAGCGCAATGTGCGAAATTAGCACAAGAGCGTGGTTATGACGAAATCAATTTAAATGTGGGTTGTCCATCCGATCGTGTACAAAATGGCATGTTTGGTGCTTGTTTAATGGGAAAAGCTGATTTAGTTGCAGACTGTGTTGCACAAATGCAAGATCAAGTTGATATTCCAGTCACAGTAAAAACCCGAATTGGCATTGATGATTTTGATAGCTATGCTTTTTTATGCCAGTTTATTGAAAAGGTGATGCCTTATACTAATACATTCATTGTACATGCGCGTAAAGCCTGGTTATCGGGATTAAGTCCTAAAGAGAATCGTGAAGTGCCACCGCTTGACTACGACCGTGTTTATAAGCTCAAACAAGATTATCCTCATTTAACCATAGCTATCAACGGTGGTATAAAAACAATGGATGAAATAAAACACCACTTACAATATGTTGATGGCGTAATGGTAGGGCGAGAAGCATATCAAAACCCTTGGTTATTGACTGAAATCGATTCGAAAATTTTTGGTGAAAAGCCCTCTGTCATCGACCCGATATCGGCTATTCGTGCTCTTTATCCTTACATTGAACAGCAGTTAGCACAAGGTGCTCAGCTTAACCACATTATGCGTCACACTTTAGGCCTCTTTAATGGGTGTAAAGGTGCAAGACAATGGCGACGTTATCTTAGCGAAAATGCGCACAAAAAAGGAGCTGGAGTCGATGTGGTAGAACAAGCTTTAATGTTTATAGAATAGTTTTTATCGAATGGTTTTCCTAAAATTGTCATTATATTCGCTTATAATGACAACAATTGCACGCAGTTAGTGTATCGTTATATACTAGCCCACAATTTTTCTAATGGTTTTTATCTAGTGCGTTTAAATTCAAGTCAACAAAAAGCGGTCGAATATGTTTCAGGTCCTTGCCTTGTTTTAGCGGGGGCAGGATCAGGAAAGACGCGGGTTATCATCAATAAAATTGCCTATTTAATTCGGGTGAAAGAATATTTACCCCGTCATATTGTCGCTGTAACTTTTACTAATAAAGCAGCACGTGAAATGAAAGAACGTATTGCCCAATCGCTTAGTAA
This sequence comes from Gilliamella sp. HK2, assembly GCF_001690265.1. Lineage (NCBI taxonomy): Bacteria > Pseudomonadati > Pseudomonadota > Gammaproteobacteria > Orbales > Orbaceae > Gilliamella > Gilliamella sp. HK2. The sequence continues at coordinate 51,442 of NZ_LZGV01000095.1, read as the reverse complement.
ACAAGAGGCCAGAGGGCTGAAAATTTCCACATTTCATACTCTAGGATTAGATATTATTCGCCGAGAGTACAAGCATTTAGGTATAAAATCTAACTTTTCATTATTTGATGATCATGATCAAATAGCGCTACTTAAAGAGCTGACTCATCAATGGTTAGAGGGTGATAAGGATCTGATAAATCAGTTACGTGCAACAATCTCAAATTGGAAAAATGATATTGTTGACTCAACTCTTGCTATGGCCCGAGCGCAAACCAACAAAGAAAAACTATTTGCCCATTGTTACCAGCTTTATGAAAAACAGCTAAAAGCATGCAGTATTTTAGACTTTGATGATCTGATTTTAATGCCCACACTGCTATTAAAAAATAACGAACAAGTGCGGGAAAAGTGGCAAAATAAAGTGCGTTATTTATTAGTTGATGAATATCAAGATACCAATACAAGCCAATATGAATTTATCAAATTGCTAGTTGGTAACCGAGCTAAATTTACCGTTGTGGGTGATGACGATCAATCTATCTATTCTTGGCGTGGCGCAAGACCCAAAAATTTAGTATTACTCAAACAAGACTTCCCCCATTTAGAAGTGATTAAACTAGAACAAAATTACCGATCATCAGGTCGAATTTTAAAAGTAGCAAATATTTTAATCGAAAATAACCCACATATTTTTGAAAAAAAACTGTTTTCCGAACTGGGTTATGGTGACGTATTAAAAGTTATTTCTGCCGATAGTGAAGAGCACGAAGCCGAAAAAGTGATTAATGACCTTATTGGTCATCGTTTTGCTAATAACAGCCAATATGGTCAATATGCCATATTATATCGTGGCAATCATCAGACAAGACTGATTGAAAAAATGTTAATGCAATACCGAGTACCATATCGAATCTCTGGTGGTACATCGTTTTTTTCGCGAATTGAAATTAAGGACTTGATGGCCTATTTGCGTTTATTAACTAATCCTGATGATGATAATGCCTTTATTCGCATCATTAACACACCCAAACGAGAAATAGGTCCTGCAACCATTCAAAAACTGGGCGAATGGGCTAATCAGCGAGGAGTGAGTTTATACCAAGCAAGCCATGATATGGGCTTGACCGAGTTTTTATCTGGCAAACGCATGGAATCATTACAAGTTTTCATTCACTGGTTCGATACACTTATTCAAAAAACACATACAGAACCCATGAATGCTATTTATGAACTACTGCATGGCATTCATTATGAAAGTTGGATTTACGAGACATCCGCATCACCAGCAGCAGGGCAAATGCGCATGCGCAATGTTGAACAGTTGATTAGTTGGTTAAATGATATGTTACAAGGTGATGATATTGATGAAGCAATGACGCTTGAGCAAGCAGTTGCCAGATTTACCCTGCGTGATATGTTAGAACGTAACGAGACTGAAGAAGAGCTCGATCAGGTTCAACTCATGACATTGCATGCCTCTAAAGGATTGGAATTTCCATATGTTTATTTGATCGGCATGTCTGAAGGCTTATTACCCCACCAAACCAGTATTGATGAAGATAATATCGAAGAAGAACGCCGTTTAGCCTATGTCGGTATTACTCGAGCACAACGTGAACTCACCTTCTCATTTAGTCGGCAACGAAAACAATTTGGCGAAACACTGCAAGTTGAACCGAGCCGATTTTTATTAGAGCTACCACAAGACGACTTAGCCTGGCAAGATCAGCGTAATGCATTATCACCCGAAAAAAAAATGCAACAAGGCCAAAGTCGGTTAGCGATGTTAAAGGCGCAAATAGCCAAAGCGAAATAATCAAAGGTCAATAATCAAAATTAACTAACTAAATAATTACAAACCATTATTATCTAAGGAATAATAAACGATAAAGTTTATCATTACAGCTATTTTAATTTTTACCTGTTACTTTGCCAATGCAACAGAGTTAAAGTCTAAAACTTATAACCTGCGATTTGTTACCTTGCTTAAAAAATTTCAAGCCGAAAAAAACTTACCAAGGCTTGATACAGTAACAGGGAAAGAAATACTCAGTCAATTTACTGATCCTAAACTTATTGCGGATTTGTCAAAAGATAAGCTAGAAGAACAACTGAATATCACCAATTATATTAATTGGTTAGTTGAAACCTATTTAACTTTTTCACTCAATGAATTAAACACGATAACGGAGCAAGATTTCACTAATAATCTAAAACGATTCCAACCCGAAGTTATTTTATTAAGTAATTTTAATATAGAATATTTTGCTGCAATATCGCCATATGTTAATCAATTTTATGAAGAATTGCCAGATTCGGAAAAAAGGGCGCTAACACTACTTAGCGTTAACGCGATACAATCTGAAATGCTAAAATATTATGCAGGTGGATTAATGTGGATGGACTTGCCAGACTGTTTAACCGACCAATCTAAACTGAAAATCATCACCATGCTAGCAAAATCTGTTGAAAATTATGCAAAATATATACCTGAATCAGAAAAGGCCAAAATTATCGAAAATGCTGAAAATTTGATGACCAAACAACATCAATTTAAATCACAGTTATCACATATTATCGAAGTAATGAAAAAGAACCAATGTGAAACATTATGCCAAATAACCCCGCGAAATGAGAACAATATTTATATAAATTAGATAATTAAAACAAAAGGTTATTAATGAATAATAGGATAAATAATTTTTAAAGATACGATATGTTTTGGAATATAAAAAATTAATCCTAAGTAATGATATTCGTTACCATGATCAAAATAATAAAAACTGAATTGGTGATATTTTGTTAATCTAATATAATAAACAATCAAAAATCATTGACGGATAGAAATAGCTTTATATAATACACATCGTCTAATCAACAAATCCTATCTAAGTCTCCTTAGCTCAGCTGGATAGAGCAACGGCCTTCTAAGCCGTAGGTCACAGGTTCGAATCCTGTAGGGGACGCCATTTAATTATTAAAAAAATCAATAAATTACGCTATACTTTAAAATCTAAAGGAAATCTCACTGCTTAAGTTAGGCTAAAACGCTTATACTGCTATTTTTATTAATGTCGCTTATTATGTAATAGTCTTTATGCTTACCCATTTCAATGATCAACAGTTGGCTATTTGGCAGTGAAACCAGTCGAGTAAAACCCGAAAGTAGCACTGCGATTTCCTAATACTATTCCACCAGAACAACAGCAAATCCAGCAAACGGTAAATGAAAGGATTTATCGATCAGGTGAAAGACATCAAGTGGTTTATCTGATGAAGATTGGTATAAATTAACTCGACTATTATTTTGTTGCTAATTATATGAGAGAAAAAATACAGTTAATTGAACCAGCGCGATTGATTGTTAAAAAAAATACGATGTATATAATTACAAATCATATTACTACAAGCAGGAATAGATTATTGCCAATTATTCGGCATAACCGACTAAAAATCAGTCAGAAAACGCATTGATTTTATTTAAGTTTTTTGATTGTTTGTTGCGCCGGTAGTGGCGTGATAGCATCAGAAGCCGAAGACCCGAACAAAAACCGCCTTGATATAGGCACAATCAGCTTTAGTGATATCAAAAACAAAGCCGAATTTAACGTCAGCCATATCTTGGTCAGTGGAGGCACAGGTGGCGCGAGCGCTCAAATGGCGTACCATAACAGTGAAAAAGATTCAAGCATTACCCATTTAGCGATAGAGCAAGGTCAACTCATCATCCGCAATCAGGACAAACAACAACAGGATATCAACGCATTAAGCCAAGATACCGAGAATGCGAACCACACGCAAAAACCGATTTTTGTAATGGCACAACTTGCTCAATAGAAGTGAAAAATTATAATATAGAAAAATATTCTGATAATCTGATTAATAATATTTCTAAACAAGCCATTGAACGGAAAAAACATTTACCAAATGGTATGCAACAACAGATTGTGATAGATGTTAGAGGGCAGCATTTAACGCCAGCGTTAGAGTTCAAAATTAGACAAGGAATCGTTCGAAAATCTAACGGGATCATTAAGCGAGAACAAATTACGTTTAAAAAAAATAAGGAGTAAATGATAATGTCAGAAGATACTGGTTTTTGTGGGGGAAGTTCCATATTTGCTCTAGGTACAGACAGTGATATGAAATTATTTTTTGATTGTATTTCATATTATCTGCTGCCGAAATATCCTAAAGAAGATTGGTCTATTTTAACAGACCGTTTATATCGTCGATATTTAAAATTAGAAGAGTTAGATACGGCTGAATCTTTAATGAAATTGGTCGAGGAAGAGTTTAAACAGTTAGATAGAGATGCCATTGATTGGGGGCCTATTTTATCAGGTAAAGCCAAAAGTGATTTGGACAGAACAAAATCAACTTTATATGATATTTTTGATGATTACTTTTATGCATTTCATCAGTGTGTTGAATCCGCCAAGATGAATCATGAATGGTTTAAATCAGAACCCGATTATAAGTATGAGCCAGTAATGGTATGCATGGCTCAAGTGCCTTATGTTGTTGATTATAGACATATATCTTTATCTGTTTTTGATAACTTAGGCGCGGATGAAAAGCCGATTTGGTGGACAGGAAAAATTCCTAAATAGCGAATATTTTTTGATTTATTGGTTTTCAGCTTTGGAAAGATATCGCTGAGCTGAAACCAACATCTCATAAAAAGGCAAGAAACAATCTAAAACAAGCTCAACAATAACCCAAAACCAAATCCAACCAAACAAAAAAACAAAACATCAGCGTATTATTGCAACTGGCAGCTGGACTTGCTGCTATCAGTATGGGGAATGCGGGTGATGTTGGGGGACTTCAATAGCTACGCGGAAAAATGCGGTATATGAATCAGAGGTGAAGTTTAATAAGGATAAACCAGTAATAGCAGATCCAACTAAAGCAAAAAAACAATATGGAATTAGACCTCATCAATTTGATGAATTGAAAAAACTCTATTATTCAAGGAAGCGGTAAAAATGGTAATAAATAGTGAATATATGAGACAATTGTTATTAGAAAGGGAGCGATTTGATAATCCCCCTGATTATACAGTAAAGACAACTGGTGTAGGAATAGCAAGATTTGTTATTCATTGCAATAATGATGTAGATGAAGTACTGAACTTAGCTAAAAGAGTATTAGTAATAGTAAACTATAATTCAGAACCTGTTTGGCCATCTTTCGAAGAATGGTTAAAAATATTACCAGATAAGTTTATTGATAATTGTGCAAAAGAATTAACGAAAGAAGAATTAAAAGAACAAAAAATACAATGGGATAATCTAACTTATGAGCAGAGGTTAGAAGAAGCTAAGAAAGATCAAGCATGGACTTTATCTGATTGGCTTGGATGGTTAGAACCTGATGCTAGAGAGTGGTTTTGGTGGAATGCACATAAATTTGATGGTGAAATTGAAAATACTCATTTTCTAATCGAAGTTACAGCGTTAGATGATCCTTTTTCATCAAGTGCCTTAAAATGGTTATTTAAGGCTTGTGGTGCAATTGATGTTATCTCTACAGATGATATTTGATTTTTACATAGACCTTATTTTAAATTTTTTGTGTTTACCAGTTAAAGGTGACGGTTGATTCTGTCACCAAACCCTATAATTAATTTTCCAAGTACTAATTTTTTCTTAGCATGAGCCTTAGTTATTATTACAAGGCAATCTTGCCTTCGTGGGAGGCTTGGGGGCAGCAGCGAGTGAACGTAGTGCTGAAGTCATAGTGGGCATTTTATATCCGGATAAAGCAATAACAGAGTTATCGCAAGAAGAGCGACAAAAAATCAGCGCACTATCCCAACTAGCTACAGGTCTTGCCATCGCAGCATCTGGTGGAGATATCCAAGATATGAATACGGGAATTGCTGCGGGGAAAAATGCGGTTGAGAATAATGCAATTTCTGGTCAATTTGTAGGAAAAACAGATGAAGAAATTAGAAAAATGATTTACTCCCAAACTAATTGTGAAAATGATAGAGAGGGATGTCAAATGGCGGGAAAAATCGCCATCGGACTAATATTTTGACCGATTATATTACCTCTATTGCCTGAAGAAGCTTTAATTGGCGGTTCTCTTAGTGGTATAGCTAGCATTGGTAGCCAATACTATTTTAACGAAGATGGTAGTATTAACTGGGTGGATGCGGGTATCTCAACAGCAACGGGCACTATTACTGGAGGTCTTGGCTCTGGACTTTGGGGAACAATAGGTTGGAATGCAGCAGGTGGTGTATTACCAAGCGAGTTAAACGATAAAAATCCTTTTATAGGAGGAGTAATAAGCGGAGGTTTATCAGCTATAGGTTATGGAACAGGAAAACTTGTAGAAAAGTGGTTTCAACCAATTTTTAACCCAGCTACAAATAAATATATTCATGAGGCAAATAAAGGCTTTTTGGGAATAACAGAGCATTATACTGAAAGTTCTGTTCTTGCTATTGGTGGTAATATATCCGATTGTGTATTCGGTAATGCGACAGGAAATTGGATTTAAAAACAATTTAAGGAGAAAAAAATGAAAAAAAATAGGAAATATTTAGCATTATTATTTTGCTTGATCGTAATTCCTTTCATGTTTTTTTTCATGGGAATTATAATGGAGTTAACTGTCTTAATAGTACTTTTTATTATGTATGGTATAGATTTTGAATATGACATTAATGATCTATATCTAGCTTGTAAATTGGCTTGCTTTGGCTTTCCTACTGGAATTGCCTGCTGGTATTTAGAATGCCGGCGTTATGGTGTTAAGATTTTTGGTAAATAACATATTCTTGTTTAAATGCTGGGATTTTTTTACTAAACAAGTGATATCACGGGTAGCTTAGCAGGCGCATGCTATAGCTAGCCGAGCTACAAGGCAACTCAGCCTTAGCGGGAGGTTTAGGGGCAGCAGCGAGTGAACGTAGTGCTGAAGTCATAGCGGGCATTTTATATCCGGATAAAGCAATAACAGAGTTATCGCAAGAAGAGCGACAAAAAATCAGCGCACTATCCCAACTAGCTACAGGCCTTGCCATCGCAGCATCTGGTGGAGTTACCCAAGATGTAAATACGGGGATTGCTGCGGGGAAAAATGCGGTTGAGAATAATAATTTAGCTAAAGCTACGTGGTATCTAGTACGCCCAAGTGAAATTGGCGCTCAAGTTAGTGTTAATGCCGTAGATCTATTGATGGCTAAAGGTCTTACAGCAGCAGAATCACAAGCGTTTTTAGAAAGCCTAACTTTGGAACAACGGCGACTAATTGATCTAGCATTAGTCGATCCAATGGGAGATGAATTCCTTGAAGACGCAGTACGAAAAACTTATGAGCGTTATTATAATGATTATAAAAACACAATAGCCATAGATCCTAATGATCAACCCAAATTAGAAGGGTATCCAATTCCAGAGCTGACTCCTCCTTTCCCAGGGTACACGCCTATAGATCCAGATAAATTAGGCCCAAATCACACTGGGCATGATGGTGGTTTAGATGATATTGATATTCGCCATGATACTGGTGGAAATCAGATCCCAGATAAAAATTGGTGAGATTATGCTATAAACGCAGAAATAACTCGAGGAGAGCATGCGGAAATTAGAAATAAACAAGGACGCCCAGTAGGTCAAGTGATTAACGATATTGAAAACTCAAGGCCATCTGATATTCTTGTTCAGGATGATGGTCGATGGGTTGTTTTAGGCCCTAATGGTAGAGCTCATATTATTGAACCAGATGGTGAAATAGTTACATCTATTGTGAACAAGAGAGGCAATACTCTTGATCGAATTCAAAAAGGCCGTTGGGCACGACCAAGTAGTGAAAAACTGCAAGAGTTCAGGGATAAGTTTTCCAATTATTTTAAGGGGTGAATGATGGAGTTATTAAAACAAGAATATGTTGCTAATGCAGTGACTTTATTTGATTTAAGGCTTTCCGAAAGTGAAATTACTATATATCTAGATTGCATTAATTTTATGTTGGAATATTGTTCTGATGAACAAATAAATCAATATACAGCATGCATGGATAAAGAAGAGTTATCGTGGAGAAGAGATGATTTATTAGCGCTTATAAAAAGTATAGAGCATAAAGATTTTATTCCAGATAGATATAAATAATCAGTTTATACGTAGCAGCTCCAATTATTTTAAGAGGTAAGTTATGGATTTATTAAGACAAGAATATGTTGCTAATGCAGTGACTTTATTTGATTTAAGGCTTTCCGAAAGTGAAATTACTATATATCTAGATTGCATTAATTTTATGTTGGAATATTGTTCTGATGAACAAATATATAATTATATGCAAATGGATAAAGAAGAATTATCGTGGAGAAGAGATGATTTATTAGCGCTTATAAAAAGTATAGAGCATAAAGATTTTATTCCAGATAGATATAAATAATCAGTTTATACGTAGCAGCTCCAATTATTTTAAGAGGTAAGTTGTCGATTTATTAAAACAAAAAATTGAATGTAGTAGCTCAAACTTAACCTGACATAGCTTATAAAGCTTTTATTTGGTGGCAGTTAACATTGTCACCAAGTCCTCTAATAATAACTGAAGAATAATAGTTTTAAATTGATTTTTACACATAGTGCACTTGTTTTTCCCCTATTCAAAATACAAAATAACCCACCGTTTTACTCACAAAAATCGGTCAGAAAATGTATTGATTTTATTTAATTTTTTATTTTAAGAATGATGACAAAGAATAACACGAACTCTTTTACAACAACACCGACCTAAAAGGGGCGGTAATCTCCTCAGAAGCGAAAGATACCAGTAAAAACCGCCTTGATACGGGCACAATCAGCTTTAGTGATATCGAAAACAAAGCGGACTATAAAGTCAGTAGCCAGCAGTGCTGGCATTAGTTCCAGTGGCATGCCATCGATGCCAACCAGTCGTAACAAGTCAGAAAGCGCAAGAATTATCAAAATGAGGTGAATAATGACAACAAATCGACAAAAATTTACAGTAAAATTTAAACGAGGTGCAGCGACACGGGTAATTGGTATAGGAAGCCTACAGCACAATGGGGATAAGTAAACAGCAATGGGCCGTTGGGTTGCTTAGTTAAAGTTAGTGCTTGATGGCTATACGCCCGACCCGAGAGCAACAAATAATTCAAGCCATGGAGAAAAAGGTAAAACGACTTAAATTGGAGGAAGAAATACTAAAAAGGCTACCGTTCTTTTAATGTCGAACGAAGACAAAAATATGCGTTAAGCTATCAGTTAAGCGAGCAATATCCAATAAATAGATTTTGCGCATTATTTGCAGTATCTCAAGCAGCATTTTATAACCCTCGTTTGCTTCCGGAAAACAAAATCAGGCAATAACGCCGGCAACAGGTTGAAATTCTCTTCAAACAAAGTAGAGGCTTAGCAGGCAGTCGAACGATAATCACAAAACTGAACCAGTAAGGTATCAAGATGGGTCGTTATAAGGTGAGAAAATTAATGAAAGAGGCAAAATTATACAGTAAGCAACCTAAAGTAAAGCATTTTAATCGTGCAACCGAGGAGCAATTTGAACTACTCAATAAGCTATCACGGAACTTTAACCCGACTAGCCCACATCAGGTATGGACAGGGGATATCACTTATATTTGGGCGGGAGGAAGATGGGGTTATTTGGCGATAGTAGCCGATTTGCACGCTCGGCGGGTAGTGAGTTATAGCGTATCAGATAAAGCAGATAGTCATTTAGTGATTAGATTAGTGCATTAGACATGGCTTGGTCTTTACGAGGTAAACCAAAAGCTTTAGTGTTCCATTCTGACCAAGGTTGCCAGTATTTATTAGTTGCATTCAGGCATCACCTTAGTCGTTATGGAATAATACAAAGGGTTAGCCATCGTGGTAATTGTTGGGACAATGCGCCTACTGAACGCTTGTTCCGTAGTTTGAAAAGTGAATAGATCCCCAAGGCCGGTTATCGTCGTTTAGTTGAAACCAAGTCAGACATGTTCTGTTACTTATTCGGTTATTATAACCAAAGACGACCACATAGTTTTAACGCCGGTTTACCACTGACTATTGCAGAACAACCTAAATGGGTGTTTAAATACTTGACCATTATACATCCGTTCACCACCAGACGTTTTAAAAAGGAGGATTTGCTAAATCATCGTTGATTTAATGGGCAAAATTTCATACCATTACCAAAATAATTATTTAAGGAGAATGGTATGAAAAAGTTAATGATTGCCAGTATGGTGGCTTTTTTGGTGGCCGGATGTGCTCAAGTAGATAGTAACTTAAGTTCATTTAGTGGTGTGACATATAAAGATTATAGTAATGAATATAAACTGATCGATACATATACTTTAACTAGTCACATAGATAAAAGTATGAAAGACATTAAGGTTTGTGTGTTACAAAACATAAGGGATAGGAATGTTGTTTTGTCTGATAATTCTAATGACTTTGTTGGTGCTAGCGGCCGTTATTACAGTATACCCTCTGTAACGGTATCATCTAGTAGCGGAGCAAGACAATATTTTGATGATGATATTATTGTTGTTGACGGCTTAACGCAGTATAACAATCCACAATCTTTTATCCCAATAATAAACTATGTTCGTTACACTTTATCGATAAAACAAGATAAAGACAAAAATAATACTCAATATTTTTTCAATAATATTACTCAGGCTCAGTCCACGACAGGCTCAGTACCTAATAATGGGTTTAACCCTGTCGGTAACTGGAATGGAGCCAACCCGTCTATTATATTAAATACCTTGAATATCGAAAAGCAAAAAGTCGAAAATTGTTTAGGCAACTAATGTTTCATTAGTGCTCATATTTGTTGACAAACACACTCATCAAACCCTCTTAGAGGGTTTTTTTATTATATAAAATTGACTGATCAAGCTAATATTAAATTTCAAGTTAAAGTTTGCTTTAAGTCATAATGGTTAATTTTTACATATATAATGCAATATAATAATAACTTTAATTTGCATTTAATGAGTTATTAATATGAATAATAAACGTAATGGTAGTTTGGCAAGGGCTAAAGCTTTAACTACACAGCAAAGAAGTGAAATAGGGAAGAAAGGCGCAAAAAAAGAGAAGAAAATAAAAATTTACCTATAGCAACACATATAGGTGAATTAAAAATAGGTGAAAATATATAAATAGTTAGCTAAATTTCATCAAGATCGTAAAACCTTGGGGTATAGTCGCAACAGCTATTCAAAAAACGCTATGAATAGGTCGGAAAATTAGCTCTTCAGGAAATAAGCGGCAAAAACTTTCAAGGCATTTTGCTTGGGAGTATGAAGATTATAAACCCTAGTAAATTGTAGTAGTGGATAGGCTACACTAAATGTCAGATTAAATAAAGGTTACTACGTATCATAACTGCGAAAAATATTCAAACATTACCATTTATAAGGTGATTTGAATGCCTTTTTAAAATATGTTTTCTCTGCCATTTTCTATCTTTTAATCAGTTGCAATATGTAACATCCAGTGAAACAGCATAAATAGCCCGCCAAATGATAAAATCAAGGTACAAAAAAAGGCGTATATTTGCTCGCTTTTGTTTAGTTTGTAATCTTTGTTGAACTTATCGGTTTGTTTTGAATTTACAAAATCTTTATTTGTCATAATCAGCTCCCTAAAAGCCCTCAAAAAAGGCAAACGGATGTAGAATGTGCTGTTTTTCCAGCTGTCAGAATGTTTGGCTATACTCAAGTGTGGCTTGTGAGTAGCAAATATCAGTTATAAATTGGTTGTAAAGGTCTGCGTCAATGCTTTTACTTTCTAGTTTTATTTTTAGTAATTCTATAATTTGCCAATCATTATCATTGTCAAAATTCTTGATTAATTCTTCAGCTCTGGTTTCAATCCATTCATCTTTAGCGTCTTGCATTTCGGTATTGTTCATCATTTTACAATAGGCATTTTCGTAAGCGTTCTCTACAGATCTATGTAATTGCATAGGCTACCTCGCATTCTTATATTTCAAACTCAAGCGCACTCTATGAATGAGTGCTTTGATTTGAGCACTGATTTAATCGTCTAAATCATTTTCGTATAAAGATAATCTTTCTCTCAATTCAGCAAGTGCAAGAGCTGATGCGACGATCGGCTGTGCGTGTTGTGACAGTATTTCCTTGAGATATATAATGAAAGCTTTCTCTGTTATCGTTTTCAAACTTTTTGAATCGAAATTTACCCGTGTTTTTGCGAATAAATCCCCGTTATCGTCAATTTCGACAATTAGCGTTAATTCAATTTCTTTTTTAGCCATGTTTTATCCCTTTGTTATCAAATTATTTGTTGTGCCTTATTGCCGTTCTTCATGAACCCACCAAGCGCCCGACGCAGGTTTAACGCCGTGCCGTTCGACTATCTATCAAAACCGCTCTATTGCTTAATTGTTTTGTTAAGGTGATTTGTTTTGATGTGATAATTACAACATAAGTTGTTATTAATATCAACATCTAAAGTTGTTATTGTTTTGAAGGGAGTTGTTAAATTGTTGTTTCTGTGCAATTAATTGTTGTTTGATTGCTTGTTTTTTGAGCGATAAAGTGTTTTGAAGTTGTAGGTGAGGAATTTTAGGCATGAAAAAACCGCATGAAACGGGTGGGGGGATTTAAGCTATAAGATTGAGTTCAGCCCGCTCAATTCTTTTTAATGCTTGCTGCGGAGTGTTTACAGGGGTAACTATGATTGAGTGCCTATCTCCAACTTCTTCTAGCGTTAATAAAGCATCATTTAATCGCTTCATTTGTCGCTTGCTAAATGTGATATCATCTTCAGTCGGTCTATAGACAATAAGCTCATGTGTACTTCGTGTAAAGAGATTATCATGATCCTTGATAGCAAATAAATCTAACAATCTTGCTTTGTTTTTATCTAAATCTGTCCCTATGTTATTTGGTCTTAATCTTTCGGTATTAATTGCCGAGCGATCACTCAGGAAAAATATCTTAGCAGCTCTAGCTTCTGATACAACCTTAAATTCTCTATCAAAATAACGATCGAAGCTTGGATGATTATTTATAGTTATATCTTTTAATAATTTTGACCAAGTGTTATCTGATGAATATTGGTCATTCTCTTGATCGTTAGAATAAAAATCAAGGGACGATAGGCTTGATGTTAGCATCACCGCTTGCCTAAGAACTCCGATAATATCACTGGATGAGGTGCTTTTTATTTTACCCAAAACAACACCTTGCATAGGAACGTTCCAGTTTTCTAGAATTTTTGTTTTGCTTAGATGTGAAGTAAGGCTAGAAATAATTAATTCAATCAGAGCGTTAAACTGATCTGATTTGTTACCATACATAGCTTTAACCACGCACTGTCTAATAGATTGTCTAATTTTAAATTCACCCCCTTCACTAACAGCTACCACAGCGATAGTAAGTTTTTCTCCAGAGCCTATGATTGGCTCAAAATAAATTGGAGCCCAAATAGCTTTATAGGTTGGCGCTTTTGACATTGTGAATAATAATTTATTACTATCAAACATTTACAAAATCCATCTGGTTTGGGTTAATTCTATTGTTTATGATTTTTTGAATGAATTCACTACGGCTAGTTAAAAAATATAGTAACTCATTTTTCGATTTATGAGCAATAGGTATTTTATTAATAGCTTTAGCTATTAGATTGTTATTATTTATTTCTTCTATTTCTTCGCACCAAATAGTTAATCTGTTGCATAGCGCAATTTTATCTAATTTATGTTCACAAGATAACTCGGTAAATTTACATAGCAAATGATTAAATAATATATTATTCCAATCTTCCTCATAGTCTGGTGTAAATTTATCTAATGGCATTGATAAACCATGATCAATCATAGCTATATCTTTTCCATTGTATAATAAATTACCAGAATGTCGGTCGCGATTGATAATAAATTCATCAAAAAAAGACGCACTTTCAAGGGCGCTCCAGTTTTTAATTATTGAATGAAATTCAATATAATATGGATCTTGAATATTTAATTTATGATAGAGATTTGGATACCCAACATCAAGAGAACCGAAGCAGAAAACATCATTTTGGTCTAATAGTAATATGGGTTCAGGAATTGGTAAATTTATTAGTCTACCTAATATTGCGCAAATTAATTCTTTTAATATCTCAATGCCTTTTATATACTTCGCTACAACAGGATATTCTTCATTATCACAACAAGCGATACATCTGAAAGAACTATTTATGCCATCTTCGATAGGTTCCGAATCACTAATAATTCTTCCTACTTTTACCATATTGTCTGCCATCAAACATCATTCCTTACATTATTGATTTAAACTATTTAAAAATCGCCAAAGCAGTGAGTCATGTTTCCTTAATAACATCAATCACATTTCAAATGAACAATGAAATACTCGTCCGATTATTTGTATATTCTTCGCATCATCGACTTCATCTGGGTATTCCTCCGAGTTGTACGAAACGATTCTAATTTTTCCTGCTGGTAATAAATACAATCTTTTTAACCGACACAATCCATCTTGGCATATTGCATAAACATCGCCATCACGAATATCTTTTTGTAGTGTGTTTACAGCAACTGTTGCTCCATCTGGAATAACGGGCTCCATGCTATTTCCTTTAGCAGGAAAACAAACAACAAACTCTTTTTGTGCATTTTTTCTTCTAAAGAAAGATTTGCTAAATCTGAGCTTATAGCCGTTGTGATCTTCCATGCTTGAACAGCCATGTCCAGCTGCAAGTTCGATTGATTTAAAATATGGGACTTCAACTTCATCTTCATTCAACGGAGTTTTATCATCCCATTCATCCACTTCTCTTGTTGATAATTCGCTCATCGGCGTTCCATCTTTTTGTTGTTTAAGCGGAGCGCCTTCTCCTTTAGCTAACCATTCCACCGAAACACCTAAATAATCAGCGATCTTCAATAAATTTCTATTTGATTTGGTTTTACCTGTCATCAACTTCCATATTGTGGTCTGAGACATTCCAATCGCTTCTCCAAGCTTTGCTTGAGAAATCTTTTTTTCTTTCATTATTTTGGTTAATCGATCTGCTAATGTCATTTTTCAATCTCCTTTTTATTAAAACAAAATACAACCAAAGTTGTACAAAGTAAAACATCTTAAGTTGTTGACACTAACAAAAACACAAGCTAATATTTTACAACATAAGTTGTTAACAAGGGGTTTTATGAAAAACAAAGCAATTGAGAAAGCTATTTTGCTTACTGGAAGTCAAAAAAAATTAGCTGATGCATGTGGTAAAACGCAAACCTCAGTTTGGAAATGGTTACATGGCTTATCTGAAATTAGCCTTGAGAACGCACTTTTAATCGAGAAAGTAACTAATGGAGCCGTTACCGCTTGTGATATCAAACCAGATATATCAAAAATTTTTCCACCTAGACAGAACAATGACGACAGAGGCGATAATGAACACATTAAATAACGAAAACACACATAGCCAATGCGCAAAAATGTTCAACCACTTGCAAAGTGGCAAAACGATTAATCCGTTACTAGCGCTAAATAAATATGATTGCTTTAGGCTTGGCGCGCGAATTTACGATTTAAAACAAATCGGATTTAGCATTGATAAACGAATGATTACAGCGAAAAACGGCAAAAAATATGCTGAATACTCAAAGAGGGTCAATTAATGAATGCTGTTGAAACATTAAAATTAATAGGACGTCCTAACGCTTATTATCCTCGCTTAGCGAAACCTCTCGGGGGAGTTGGCCCTGCTGTTTTATTCTCACAATTATTTTATTGGCAAGATAAGGCAACGTCCAATTTAGGTGTGTATAAAACACGTGATGAACTTGAGGATGAAACAGGCTTAACACATAACGAGCAACGAACGGCAATAAAAAAGCTATGTGAAAAAGGTGTGTTAATTGTTACCGAAAAAAGATTAGAGCACAAAACGTTTTACAAAATTGATAACGAAAAAGTTAATCAAGTTTTGAGTGATTTCGCCAACGCTATAACTCAATCATCACGACAAATAAAAAGTCGTCATCCCGATCTCTACAATGTAGATGTCGAGATGACTACAAAATCAAGTTCGTTATATCAAGAGAATACTACAAAGATTACTGCAGAAACTACTACAGAGAATACTACAGATATTATTGCGGATAAACCGCAAAACCCTAAACGGGCATGTCAGTTGCCTGATGAATTTAAACCGAACGAACATCATCGAGATATAGCGATAAATGAAAACGTCAATCTGGATAATGAGTTTGTGAAATTTAGGGATTACTGTTTGGCTAACGGTAAAAAATACATTGATTGGAATGCGGCGTTTAATAACTGGTTACGCAATGCAGGTAAATATCAAAAATTTAGCCAATCTAACAAACCTAAATTCATGACCCTTGCTGAACGAAATAGAGCCGTTCTAGAGAGCATGAGGAGTTAGTAATGGCAAAGATCACAGATGATTTTTTAGCAGTTATTGGCGGATTACTTGAGCTTTACGGGCAACAAGCAAGCACAACTAAAGTCAATATTTACTGGTCAACGCTTGGACAATATCCGATTAATTCATTAAAAGCAGCGGCAAACGCATGGGTAAGAAAAAGTCAATTTATGCCGAAGCCTGCCGATTTAATCAAACTAATGGGTGGTGCAAGCAATCATCTGTCACCAGATGAAGCATGGGCAATTGCAATACTGGCTAGTGATGAAACTAACACCGTTGTATGGACGGGTGAAATAGCAAAGGCATGGGCACAAGCGAAAATTGTCTATCAAAATGGCGACAAAATTGGCGCAAGAAGAACGTTTATTGATACCTATGAACGGCTTGTTGATAAATCAATGATGCACGGTCGTACTGCTGAAGTCTTTGTCTCATTAGGCAGTGATAAAGAAAAAAGAGTTGACGCTATAAATCATGCGGTTTTTACAGGGTTATTAACGCAAGATCGCGCTAATTATTATCTACCAAAACCAGAAAATACGTTCGCAATGCTTGAATGTAAAACCGAGCAGGGAGCATCAAGTAAAAGTCTGATGCATATTGCTAACATTAAACAGATGCTAAAAACAGCTAAAGCTTGTGCTACAAAGCATTAATCACTGTAGGTTAGGTTCTATCACATGTTAGATAACATAGCGTATGACTATGTTGTAGACCTGAAACAAGCGGTAGATTTGAAAAAACGGTAGCAAATATCGCTACGATTTTATGCGCTAAATGTCCACAAACAAGGCTTAGCGCATAATAACCACAAATCAGGAAATATCATTGAATAGAGGATGAATTGATTAAAAAAATAGGTATTAAAAAGATTGGATGAATAAAAGAGTATCGTGAATCCCAAAACACACGACAGAACAAACCAAACAGATAAAAGCTGAGTATAAAGCAAGATTAAAAAATGAAGGAGAAAATGATGAGAGATACGAAAGATATTTTAACCGCCTGGAAAAACACACGCATTTTAAAGCGCATAGGAACCGAATACCCCTCTAAATCAGCAGGTATTGACGGCGCACCAATGGATTTTAATTACCGTCAGTATTTAACAGAAGATGAAGCGCAGATTGTTGATAATGCTGTTTTAAGGCTCAAAGCGGATAATATTGAATATTGGGCGGTATTAACCTCTTTTTATCTACGTGACATTTCATGCAGTAAGCAAGCAAAAATATTAGGTAAGCAAACAACAGAAATGACAAAAATATTATTAGCAGCAGAATGTTTTATACGGGGGCACATTATTGAATTATTCCCAAAAGTGGCGTAGATAACCATGATTATAAAAAAAGGTATTTTGGATTGTTAATTAAAATTTATTTAAAACAAAATGTTATGTCTGATATAATCTAATTGGTCGTTGAATAAGCGGTTTAGCAAAAGCGCTTAAAAATTGGTAGAAAATTTTAGTTAATTATTTTATTTATAAAACAAATAGTTATAATTAGAGTGTTCCCTGTATACACAGGGATAAACCGTGTTACACGATAATCAGCGGAATAAATGACATGTGTTCCCTGTATACACAGGGATAAACCGCGTCAGGAGCTAGAGCGGACAGACCTGAATTAGTGTTCCCTGTATACACAGGGATAAACCGTCTTTAATATTGTGAAAATAGAACGCTACATTTGTGTTCCCTGTATACACAGGGATAAACCGTATACTTTCGGATATTTTTCTCCTGAACGATTGTGTTCCCTGTATACACAGGGATAAACCGCGGTGGAAAATGTCACGAGTGGCGCTATTGTCGTGTTCCCTGTATACACAGGGATAAACCGAAACGGTCAATACAATAGAGGTCTAATAAAAAGTGTTCCCTGTATGCACAGGGATAAACCGCAATCTCTCACCGCGTTAATCTAGTTGGTTATGTGTTCCCTGTATGCACAGGGATAAACCGAAAAAGGAGAAGACAGTGCAAACAGTAAAAATGTGTTCCCTGTATGCACAGGGATAAACCGCTGATGCAAAAAATGGCTCAGGGCAACGTCAAGTGTTCCCTGTATACACAGGGATAAACCAGAAGATGACTAATGACTAAACATTCTAAAACGATTGCAGATTTAGAGTCTGCTATGCTCAATACAGAAAAATCAAAAAAAGCGTTCGAAGCTGCAGAATATGAATGGCGATTAAAAGAGCGTGTTCCTTGTACACACAAGGATAAACTGGTCAAGAATCAAGTTCATCTTCAGGAGAAGGTGTGTTCCCCGTGTAAATAAGGATTAAATATATTTAATTTTTAATGTGTTTTTTTACTTGTTGGCATATCCCTATATACACAAGGATATACCCGTGCTTTTAGAAGCAATGAGTGAACTTCGCCCCAAAATGGACAAATGCCATGCCAGTTAAATATAAGTATGTCAGGTTATTACCAAACGTGGACCCAAATTAAATGGGCTATTTAGTTATATCAAAACATCTGATTAGCGATATAAAGTACGTTTAGGTGTAGCTTAGTGTACGATATCAGGAACAAAGGCTATGATATAACAGAAAAACGGCAAATCGGGCATGATAAAAGTCATTCAGAAAACCTATTGATTTTATTGAGGTTTTTAAGTGGTGGTGAAAGGTGACATTAATGTTTTTACCACAAAACTACCTTAGTTTAATTCTATGCCTAAAATTATTCATACACTAGAAATGGAGCTACAAATTATAGTAATAAAAAAAGCGTGAAATATACAATAAAACACTTGACTGTTTAAACGTTTAAATATATGATATGCGCATGATGCGGTTTTGAGCGCACAGAATTTAAGTCCACTAAAATAGTTGGGCTTTTTTTGTTTCCATATGTAAATCATTTTATGAGAGCACGAGCATATAGACGACATCAGGCTAAGCGATGTTTAGATAACAGAAAGCATGATTTTATTCTGGCAATACTAGAAAATCGCTTAAAAAGCATGTAATAACACCGGTAGCCTGTTCTTGTTGGATGTGTGGTAATCCAAGAAAATATCATAAATCATTAACTTTACAAGGGCATCGCTCATTATTGAATTTAAAAGAAAGCCTCATTTAGAGGCTTTTTTACTATTTAAACAAAACTTTATAGATAAAACCTCATAGACAAAGCTTTACCGTATCAACCATAAATTAAACTTGCAAACTATCTAAGTTTTCACTTGTTTACATTAATTAATGCAATCTTAACTACCTTGATTTTTTAAGATTTTATTGTTATAGTTAAGATCAAAAGCGAGGCTCTTCTCGCCTTTGATACGACTAAAAAGCTGGAAAACTTAAAAGGCGTAGAAGAACAATGATTAGTATTTTCATTTTTCTTCTCCTTATCCCAACTTAGATCGAGGGTTTACTTTCTCAAGTTTCTTGCTTGGTACTTATAGTTAATTGAGTGCGATGATTTTTAATTAGAACGCTCGATATTTTTATTTATTTTGGAGTTGTTTTTTAAACGGATTTATGAAAAAGTTTATCATCTCGCTTGTGCTTGTTTCTTTTTTTGCTAATTCAACACAAAACTTTAATACAGCAAAAAACCAATTAACTAAATTGTATAAATCAAACCCAAAACAAACTGAGTTTTATTGCGCTTGCGAATTTAGCTTTAACGATAAAAAGGGCGTTGTTGATTTTGGTAAATGTGGTTACAAACCCAGAAAAAATGAAGCTCGAGCCTCTCGCATAGAATGGGAACATGTCATGCCAGCCGAAAATTTTGGGCGCCATTTACAATGTTGGCGAGATGGTGGACGTAAGGCGTGTAAAAAAGATGCTACGTTTAATCTGATGGAAGGTGACATGCATAATCTACAACCTGCAATTGGCGAAGTTAACGGTGATCGTTCTAACTACCGATACTCGCAATTCACTAATCAATTTAATCAGTATGGACAATGTCAATCTGCAGTTGACTTTAAAGCTCGTCAATTTCAACCACGTGACGAGATTCGAGGCATAATTGCACGCACTCATTTTTATATGTCAGATAAATACAACATTAACTTATCGGATTCTGAGCGCAAATTAATGACAGCGTGGAATAAAATGTATCCGCCTGAACAATGGGAATGCAAGCGCAATCAACAAATTAAACAAATTCAGGGTCATGATAATAAATTTATTACAGAGCAATGTAATAAAGAAAGCCTCAATTAGAGGCTTTTTTGTTATCAAGGTAAAATTTCACAGCATCAACAATAAGCTTGGCTTGAGGAATATCTAAGCTTTTACTTGCTTGTTCAATTAATGCGATATCATCAACGTGTAGTTTGAAGCCTTTCACTTTAATTCCTCGTTTTTGGTCACTTTTTTGATTAATTTCAACTCTTGTTAATGCCATGTTATCCGCCTTGATTTTTTTAAAATTAAATTGTTATATTTAAGGTTATCGGAGAGGTTTCCTTCTCCTTTGAACTACTTCAGAATGCTGGCGAGCTTATCAAAAGTAGCAGAATTAAAATGAATATTTTCTTTTTCATTTTTCTTCTCCTTAAGCCCTTGTCTTAGGTCGGGGGTTTACCTTATCAAGTCCTTTACTTGATGTTTATTGTTGTAAGTTAACTTACACTAAAGGTCAACAATCTTTATCTAACTAATTTTAATTTTTTATAGATTTATTACCGAATAAAATTAATGAAGTCTTATATGTATTTTTGTGGTTTATCTGTCAAAAGATAAATAGTTGTTGTATTGCTACTTTAAGTTGAATATAATTTTTCCGTTATTCCTAAGGATTTTTTCATCAATTCTAATTGTGGCAATATAATAATGAAGAGTAAAGTAGCAGTTGCGGTATTGTTATCTACGAGTTTAGTCTCTTTGAATTCAGCTGCGTCTGGAGCTATGGCTTTGTCCTCTCAGTATCAAACAAAAAGTGAAATTAACCACGAAGATATTAAAATGATAAATTTAAAAAATAAAGTAATCAATTATTTTAATATTGACTTGGTTAAAGCATTGAAAGATTTAGAAAATATTTTATATGAAATAACTGATGATTTTTCCTGTGATTTTATAAAAAATTATGACTTTTCTGCAATGCTAAAAAATTTAGTTTCTGTGGAGTCCTCAGCTTTTACATTTATAAATAATAATTTAATTACAAAGATGGATATTAAAGATTCACTTCGCTTAATATTGTCTTTGAAAAATAAAATTACAAGAATAATGCAAATAAGGGATTCACTTGATGTGGTTCCAACTTATTATAATAGTGGAATAAATACAACTCATATTTTATCGTTAGCAAACAATACAACTAATAAATTATTAAGCGAAATCAAAAACAAGGCTTAGTAATCATGGTTGATGTTATAATTTTAGAGGAAGCCAGATATTTATTTGCTGATACATTTATAGAATTCCCTAATTTTGAAAATCAATTAATTAGTGTTTTTAAAGAATATATAGAAAGTAATCGAACAAAAGTGCCTGATATTTTTGGACGTGATGTTCCGTATAGGCAACCAAACAGGCTCTATGAGCTAAATGTTCAACATATTCATTTAAAGTTGCCTCCAAACCGATTCCCAAAGAACCAGCCTCAATATTATAGATGCAACGCCACTAAAGAGCCTAATAAGGATATTTTTCTTGTTTATGTTATTTCAGATTTTAATCCTAAGAGATTTGCGCTGTTAGCAATATTAAGACCACATGCTCATAAGAAAAGTAAAGAAAGAAGAATATTAAATTTATTTTGTCAATTGGCTGAAAAATATCAAGAACAAGAATTCGAGTTATATTGTGCAACTGATTAGCCCACGAGATATTTTACATTCACCGCTTAATTACGGTTTTTTATATCCAAAGTTACCCCTACGCCACTTTCTATAATTCAAGACAACAAATTGATTTATAGATACGCTCGGGGGCTTTCAAAGAATCGACAGCAAAGCTAGACACGCACACAACTCAATATAGCTAGTACGCTGTCACCTTATTAACTCACATAAAGATATTTAACATGGAAAGATACTCATCACCGATGTCTTATTTCTGGGGCGCTTTATGCACGCTTTTAGGCGCACTTAGTTTAAATGATATTGCCATTATTGTAGGTATTATCTTATCAATAGCGACATTTATTATTAATTGGTTGTATAAGCGCCGAGATTTTTATCATAAAAAAAACTTGAGAGAGCAATACTATGCGAAATACCACAAAAATAGCGAAGAGTGCGATTTGTAGTGTTTCGGTAATAATCGGTATTGTTATTACCAACTACTCAGATGACATAAGAACAAGCCAATCGGGTCTGGAAATAATCGGTAATGCTGAATCCTGCGTACGAGAGCCTTATTATTGCCCGGCTAACATATTAACGGTTGGGATTGGCTCAACGGGTAATCATATTGAACAAAAAATTTATACTGATGATGAGATAGCAAAGCGTTGGGTCAATGACATAAAAACGGCTGAACAATGTGTTAATCGCTATGCTAAAGGCTTTCATCTTCCCCAGTCTGTTTTTGACGCTGTGACCTCAATTACCTTTAACGTTGGATGTACAAAAATGCGAACATCAACAATGTATAAGCATCTGAATAACGGTGATTATAAGGCGGCTTGTAATGAATTCCCAAGGTGGAATAAAGCAGGTGGTAAGGCTCTAAAAGGTTTAGTAATCAGGCGAGAAAAGGAGAAGGCGTTATGTCTATCTTATGTTTTATCATCGCATCGATAATGGCTATCAAAGGTGTCAACGGCTGGGGGTTGGTTTTTATTTGTCTCGTTATTGTTGAGTGGTTCATCATGTTAAAAATATCAAAAGTAAATATATCATTGATTAGTATGTTGCTATTTGTTTGTTATTTCGCCTACAAATGTCGGCAAGATGAAAAGCTTGCAGTGGTGAGAGCAAATAAAGCTGAAGAAAAGTACGAAAAATAGCTACAAGATAACAATGAAGTAACAAAATAGAATCAAACATTATTGAGGCGATAAAAAATGGACAAGCTAAAACAGCGGTTTTACGTCATGATATCGATAATGGTTTTATCGAGTTGCGCGTCAAAGTCGAATCCGTCAAACGAGATAGTGTCACCGCCAGCAATACAGCTAGCAAAGCCTTACGACTTGCAAGAGCTTCTCAACAAGATTATTACCATCTCACTAGCGCAATCAGCTACAACAAAGCCATGATTGATGGTTGGCGAGAATACTATTGTAAAGAGATTGCACCCAAGAATAATACAGAGTTTATGTGCAAATAAACAGTAGATATGATAAACGGATGCAACTATACACATTGGCATAAAGCATGCTTAACATATCTAAAACGAAATTTTTTGTGTTATGCGTTTTATATAAAAAGATATGAACTACCTACAGCTAGATAATGCTGATAAAACAATTTATTCAATATAGATAGCTAAAAGCTGCAATTAACCGAGCGAAAAATTATCTCCACCATTTGTCTCGACATCGTAATGCTTGATATTGCTAGTTATTGTTATAGCAAATCAGGCTTCCATAAAGGATTACTCTGTTTAAAAATTTCATGATTGATACATTAAAGAAAGAATCATCATGGCGTAAAAACACGTTAACTACAGATCTAGTCAACTCAATGAAGCAGGTTAAACAATGAAATTATCACATATCGTTCACACATTACGCCATTTTAGCCCTAGCTTTGCAGGTCGGGTTGGTGCTGCTGCTGCGTTTTCAGCTATTAAAGATACGGCACTTTTAAAATTACCTGCCGCTTATGTTGTTCCGCTTGATGATAGAGCACAAGACAACAAGTCACAAACAGATTATTGGCAAAATGTGACAGAAAGTTTTGGGGTTATTGTTGTATTAAAACCATTAGATGAACAAGGTCAACACGAAGCATATGACATTGTCGAAAACATAAAAACCGAACTTTGGCGAGCTTTACTCGGTCTTGAACCTTCTCCATCGCATAATCCAATTCAATATGATGGTGGCGGTTTACTGGATTTAGATCAGGGAAGACTTTTTTATCAATTCAATTTTAGTGCAGTGCGCGAAGTTGGTTTTGATAATACTCGTCAACACTTTGATTTAAATGCTATTGATAATCCAATTCCCGATCCTGATTGGCAATTCGATCCAAACGACCCAGATGCCATCAAACCTCCGCAGTATAACCCGTTAAACATTGGCAACTTCGATACTCTATCAGGAACGATTAATGAACTAGATTCGGGGGTAACGGTGAATTTTCAAAATAATAATATCTATGAGGGCAATAATGATAATTAAACCTATCAATAACAAACAGGTATATGACCCAGATAACGGGGATTATTTACCTAAAGGCGGTCGTCATGTTGAGTTTAACCAATACTGGGCTAGACGACTGGCAAATAATGATGTTGAAGAAACAACCAACATCAAATTAAAACAAAAAAAGGGTAACTAAAAATGACAATTAGTTTTAACAATATTCCTAACAATATAAAAGTTCCATTATTTTATGCGGAAGTGGATTCGTCTGCGGCTAATACAATTCAAGATAGCGGTGCTTCATTAATTATTGCTTATCCATTAGCTGATAGCAGTATTGAACGTAATAAGCTCATTATTATGCCGTCTGCAGATCAAGCTAAAAAACTCGCAGGACAAGGTAGCCAATTATCTAGAATGGTTGAATCCTATCGAAACACCGATAATTTTGGTGAGTTATGGGTGATTGCTGTTGACGAACCTGCATCTGGCTCAAACGCAACAGGTACTATTCAAATATCAGGCACCGCAGAAGAAACAGGGACATTAAGTTTATATATTGGTAACTGCAAAATTCAATCGCGCGTAACGATTTCGGATACTGCGGATAATATTGCCAATGCACTAAATAATGCAATTAATACCAATTCCAATTTACCTGTTACAGCAACTATTAGCAATAGCACTATCACGTTAACAGCCAAAAACAAAGGATTGAATGGCAATGATATCCCGCTATGCTTTAACTATTACGGCACAATCGGCGGAGAAGAAACACCTGACGGATTAAATATTGCAATCACGCAAATGCATGGCGGAACAGGTACTCCAGATTTAACGCCGGTTATTGCCGCGATGGGTGACAAACTCCTTGATTTTATCGCCTTTCCATTTAATGACTTAGCATCACTCGCAACATTCAACCAAGAAATGGATGACACAGTAGGGCGCTGGAGTTATACCCGTCAATTATACGGACATGCATATACAGCTAAAAAAGGGGACTTATCCGAGCTTGTCGAATTTGGTGATAAATTAAATTACCAACATATTACCGTTGCAGGCTATGAAAAAAACATTCAGACAGGTATTGATGAATTAATTGCAATGCGAACATCGCGGAATGCAATTTTTATTCGTAACGATCCTGCTCGACCAACACAAACGGGCTTATTAAACGGCGCGTTACCCGCACCAGATAGTGATCAGTTTACACTAACAGAACAACAATCTTTGCTAAGCCATGGTATTGCTACAGCTTATGTTTCTAGCGGAAATTTATTAATACAACGTGATATCACAACCTATCAACGTAATAGCTACGGCGTTGCTGATAATAGCTATTTAGATAGTGAAACCTTGCATACGCTAGCGTATGTATTACGTAAATTACGCAGTGTGATCACATCTAAATACCCACGGCATAAACTAGCAAATGACGGCACGCGATTTGGTGCAGGGCAGGCAATTATCACCCCTTCCGTCGCTAAAGCGGAAATTAATGCAACATATCGACAATTAGAATTATTAGGTTTAGTTGAAAACTTTGATGTGTTCAAAAAGAACTTAATTGTTGAACGAAATGTCAACGATCCTAATCGATTAGATGTGTTATTCCCACCTGATCTCGTTAATCAATTACGCGTTTTTGCTGTGTTAGCACAGTTTAGATTGCAATATCCAGAGGAGAAAAACTAATGACACAACGACGTATTGCAGGAACAACTTATATTAAAGTTGATGCCAACCAACTATCATTAACAGGCGGTATTGAAGTCCCAATGAATACTAATGTAAAAGAAAGTATTTTGGGATTAGATAATAGCGTTCACTATAAAGAAACGTTCCGAGCTCCGTACATTAAAGGGACATTTAAAGTACCGCGTGATTTTCCAATCGACAAGTTAATGTCTAGCGATTCAATGACAGTTACCGCAGAACTTGCCAACGGTAAGGTTTACGTTTTATCTAATGCTTGGGTAGAAGGTGAAGTTAATCACAATGCCGAAGACGGTACAGCAGAAATCGAATTTCACGGTGAAGAAGGATTTTATCAATAATGAAAGAAATTAAACTATCACAGCCGATCATGGCACATGGCAATGAATTACATGTGCTGGAATTAAAAGAGCCTACCGTCAAAGATATCAAAAAATTGGGATTCCCATTTGATAGCCAAATGATTGGCGATCCTAAAAAAGTGGCTGATTACATCGTGGCATTAGGTAATGTTACACCAAGCTCGGTGGAACAACTTACACCCTATGATTTTCTAATGATTACGGGAGAAATTATGATGTTCTTTGGCCCAAAGGATCAAGTAAAGGAAGCAGAGACGCCATTGGAAACGGAGCAAGCCCAATTATCACCATTGAATATCTTGTAAACCTTTGTTTTGAAGTTGCCAAGTACTGGCAACTTTCTCCTTTCTACATCATTGAAGAACGTTCACTATCCGAAGTCTTTGAACTCTGTGAACAAGCAAACCGCATAGAAAATAGCAAGGAATCAACATTATGACTAGCTTTAATTTAAAAGCTGCAAAGGAATATATCGATAAGCTACCGCCAAAATTAAATAATATAAAAGGCAAACTTGAAAAATTTCAAAAAAGTGTGCAAAACTCAAAGTTTGCCAAATTTGATCTAAAAGGTGCTGTAACTGGCCTTAATATTTCTGCGCCGTTTGTTAAAGGTGTGAAAGATGCAGTAGCGTATGAAGAAGTTATGGCTGACATCAAAAAGGTTGTTGACTTTGATACGCCTGAGCAATTCAAACAAATGGGGCAAGATATTCGTGAAATGTCACTAACGTTACCAATGGCAGCTAAAGATATCGGCGCAATTGTTGCAGCAGGCGGGCAAGCAGGTATCCCAAAAGAAGATTTAAAGCAATTTGCCGAAGATGCTGTAAAAATGGGTATAGCATTTGATAGCTCTGCGGAAGAAGCGAGTAGCACAATGGCAACATGGCGAACAGCTTTAAAGCTAACTCAAAATGAGGTTGTTGAATTATCTGATAAAATTAAATTGTTGAGCAATCCGCAAAATGCAAAAGTTAAAGATATTTCAGATGTAGTTACAAATGTAGTTACAGAAATTGGTTCGCTGGATAATATTTCTGGTAGCAGTGCTGACAAGTTAGTTGCATTAAGTTCAACAATTATTTCCGTTGGTACAAATACCGATCAAGCAGCTACGGGTATAAAAAACTTTATGTCGATGCTGGCATCAGGTGAGGCTGCGACTGAGAAACAACAAGAGGCATTACAACAGTTAGGCTTCACATCAACTGAAATAGCTAACATCATGCAGAAAGATGCCGAAGGAGCGATTACATCAGTACTTGAATCGCTAGGTAAAGTACCAAAAGATAGGCAATCTGCGTTACTAGCAGATTTGTTTGGTAAAGAAAGTATTGCTGCAATTTCACCATTAGTTGATAATCTGGAACTATTAAAAACTAATTTTAAGCGTGTTGAGGATGCATCGCAATACGCTGGTTTGATGCAGGAACAGTATGAATTAAGATTAAATAACGTAGCCCAAAAATTACAAATTTTTAATAATGGTCTTAATAATATCAGTTTATCAATTGGTGAGGCATTATTACCAACATTTATCGAACTATTAAACCAAATGCAACCGTTAATCGTTTCATTTGGGCATTTTATTCAAGAAAATCCTGAACTCGTGAAAATGGCTGCGATGGCGATTGTGGGGTTAATTGGTCTTCGTGTTGCATGTGCAGGTGTGAATACTATTGTTGGTGTGCTAACAACCGGGATCGATATTTACAACGGTGTACTTAAAGCTAATAAATGGGTAACAAAGTCTCATGCGGCTATTCAATTAAAATTATCTAATGCATTTAAAAAGGTTCGAAATTCCTCAATAGCACTTAAAATAGTGACATTGGCTCATACAGGTGTTTTAAAAAGCATTACTTTAGCGACAAAATTATTTACTTTCTCGAAGATAGCATTATCTAATGCATTTAAAAAGGTTCGAAATTCCTCAATAGCACTTAGAATAGTGACATTGGCTCATACAGGCGTTTTAAAAAGCATTACTTTAGCGACAAAATTATTTACTTTCGCGCAGGTAGCATTATCTAATGCATTTAAAACGGTTCGAAATTCCTCAATAGCGCTTAAAATAGTGACGGTGGCTTATACAGGAATTTTAAAAAGCATTACTTTAGCGACGAAATTATTTGCTTTCGCACAGATAGCATTATCCAATGCATTTAAAATTGTTCGAGTTACTTCAATTGCGCTTTTCACGGTCATGGCCATGAATCCAATTGGGCTAATCATGACAGGTATAGCTATTGCTGCAACATTAATCATCACATACTGGGATGATATAGTTAAGTTCTTTCAATGGCTATGGGGGGTGATAAAACCTTACGTTATGCCTATTATTGATTATTTTATAGCAGAATTTAAAGCAGGTGGTGAAAGCATCATAAATGGCTGGCAGAGGGTAAATGAGTTTTTTAGCGGATTGTGGGCGTCTATTGAGCCATATGTAATGCTGATTTTTGATATATTCATTGAGCCCTTTAAAAATGCGGGTGAAGTTATACCAACGGTATGGGAAAGTGTTCAGAATTTCTTTAAAAACCTATGGGATAACGTTAAGTCTGGCATCCAACCGCTACTAGATGCTTGGGACTTTCTTTTCGGTGACAATGAAAAGAAAGTAAAAGTTACGGCTGATACAGCGAGTTTACCGAAAGAAATGACCAAACCAATGGTTACATGCTCCAATTATCAAACGCCTCAAATGCCAATTAATAACTTTTCAAATAATAATGCAAATCGAAATAGTAATGGTGAATTGGTTGTGAAGTTTGAAAATGCCCCGCAAGGGACTATCGTAAAACAAACTAAACAGGCATCGGGTTTTGATACTAAAGCCGATGTGGGTTGGAATCCATATGCATTAGGAGTCTATTGATGAACTTCATGAATTGGCTAAATGATTTATTACCAGCAAGTTTTCGAGGAGTGCCATTCCAAGTGAGTGGCACATCAGCTGAATTTGGTCGGCGTAATGAAACCCATGAATATCCGTTCCGAGATGTTCCTTATACGGAAGATCTAGGTCGTTCTGCGCGTAAAAATAAAATTGATGCGTTTGTTATTGGTGACGACCACAAAGAACAAGCTGAAAAACTGGTAGAAGCCATCGAGAAAGAAGGTGCAGGCACACTCATGCACCCCATATTTGGTGAATTGAATGTTAACATTACCGGCACGGCAACCGTTAGTAACTCGGTTGAAAACGGGCGAATGAGTGTTATTTCATTCTCTTTTGTTGAAGCGGGGGAATTAATCTTCCCCGATTCATCTATCGCAACAGATGATGTGGTTGATGAAAATGCAGATAATGTAGATCAAGCACTACTAGATGCATTTGAAGATTTTGATTTAATCGACGCGCCCGATTTTGTCTTGAGTAATATTCTTGATGAAACCGTGTCAATTTTAAATGACATAGCTGATGCTTATAATGCGATAACTCCCTATGTTAATGATGTGATTAAAATCCTAAATGGTGATTTATCACCCATTCTTGGTGCTGGGGGTTCATCCATTATTAATTCAATCAAAAATGTTTGGCAAAGCGCAACAACATTTTCCAATTCTGTAAATGATTTGGTAGCCAAAGTAAAGGTGTTTAACGGCGTATTATTTATAAAAAGCGTTTTGCCTAGCGCCATTTGGTCAACAGATAGCAAATCGACCCAAAAAAGAAAGAAAAATCAAAATCTAATCAATACCGCGATTCGCGTAACCGCACTGACAGAAGCATCACGAATAATTGCGTCATTGCCAAAGCAAGTTGAAGATAAAAGAAAACAAGCTTTTGCGCCTGTGGCGTTAGAATCAACAAAAGGGAAAAAAGAGAATTATTTCAGCAGAGGGGATACTTTGCCAAATGGGAACATAAACAATTCACAGGCTAACATAACAATCTCAACCATATCAACATCATCAACAGTTGAAAAAAGTAATACCATTTCATTTGATGATTTGCTGGATATCAAAGATGCTATTAATGAATCGTTTGATAAAGAACTGTCAAGAACCGAGCATGATGGTTTGTACATTGCACTAGTCAAATTAAAAGCTGCAGTTAACCAAGATATCAATGCACGCTTAATCAAAATAGAAAAAACCATTGTTTATATGCCTAATGACGTATTGCCCGATTTAGTTTTAGCGCACTATCTCTATAACAATGCGACACGTTATGATGATATATCAATTCGCAACAACGTCCTTCATCCTGGTTTTGTGCCCGTTAAAGAACTGAGAGTACCCAAACCATGAGCGATAATAAAGTGTTGTTAAAAATTAATCACAAATACTTTGGCGGTTGGACTGATGTAAGTATTTCGGCGGGTATTGAACGACTAGCCCGTGATTTTAATGTCACTATTACTCGACAATGGCCATCATCAGGCGATGCTTCAGAAGCAAAAATTGATGTTAAAAATGGTGATTTAGTTGAAGTGTATATTGATGATGACGTGGTTTTAACGGGGTACGTTGAAGCATTGCCCATTCGATATGATGCGGGATCACTATCAATGGGTATTGTTGGCAGAAGTAAAACCGCTGATTGTATTGATTGTAGTGCAGTACCCAAACAATATAGCGGTAGTTCAACTATTCAAGTTATTCAAGATTTAGTTAAACCGTTTAAGCTAAACGTTATCAACCAAGGTAATGATGTTGGTGCTATTAGCATTCAAGCGGATCAAGGGGACACTGTTTTTGATGTCATTAGTAAAATAATGGGTATGCAACAAATTATTGTATTTGATGATGAGCAAGGGCAAGTAGTGATTGGTGATATCGGTTTCGATGAGGCAAAAACAGCCTTGGTTTTAGGAGCTAATATTTTGTCGGCGGATACTGGAAATAGTATCGAGGATCGATATTCCGATTATTTTGTCTCAGGGCAAAGCATCGGTGATGATGAAAACTTTGGTGAAGCAACGCTAGCATCCGTTAGCGCCACATCTAAAGATGAGGAAATTGTTCGTTATCGTCCATTAATCATAAAGCAGTCTGGCGACTCGAATAACGGTACTTGCCAAGAACGCTGTGAAATGGAAAAAGTGCTGAGAGCAAGCAAAACCAGAGAAGTCACTTATACCGTACAAGGTTGGCGTCAGGGGGACGGAACGTTATGGAAACCCAATCAAATGGTTGTCGTTAATGATCCGCTGCTGGGTTACGATAATGAAAAACTGGTTATTGCTGAAGTTAAATATAGCTTAAGCAGTCGTGGAACGTTATGCGAATTAAAAATAGGTCCAGTTGAAGCCTATTTGCCTGACAAGAAGAAAAAAGGTAAGTAACCAGATGGTGAGGTATTCTAATGCGTAAAGTTTTAAATAAAATAATGAACCTAGTTTCTCGTGGCTATATAACATTTAGTGATAGCAACAGCAAATGCCAAACGTTACAAATCAAAATGTCGGGCGGTGAACAAAAAAGTGATATTGAGCATATCGAGCCGTATGGGTTCACATCAAGGCCATTAGATGGCGCAGAAGCTGTTGCATTATTCTTAGATGGTGATAAATCGCATGGTGTGATTTTAACCACAGGTGACCGACGTTATCGTATTACATCGCTCAAAAAAGGCGAGGTTGCCATTTACACAGACGAGGGTGACGCTATTATTTTTAACCGTAATAACGAGATTAACGTAAAAACTAAAAAATTTATTGTTAACGCTGATGATGCAATTGAACTAAATACTAAAAATTTAGTTGTTAGCGCATCATCAGGAACACAATTTAATACGCCATTATTCAAATCATCTGGAGAAATAGCAGATAAAACCAGCACTATTTCAAACATCAGAACCATTTATAATGGACATACACATAATGAAACAAGTACCGTAACACACAACCCAAATCAAAAAATGGGTTAGTTTGTATAAACGTTTAATTCAAATAGGGCAAATTGCGCCTTTATTATTGTCAAAATAATACGCCATTTCAAACAGGGCACCTTTTGCTAGCACCCACAGGTGACCCGCCTGTTTTAATGCGTCGTTTTTAGATGCTAGTTTAGGTTGTAACATCCTCATTACTGCATAAGTTGAGCATAACATACCTTGTCGTGCTTGCTCATTTTTAGCATTACCAGATGATATTATTTGAATATTAGTGAGCTTATCTTTTTCGTCAATGTTTAACATGACGGCAAACGTGAGATTACCTAATTGAAATTCTTGATAACCATTTGCACCATCATTGAATAAAAGCAACTCATCTATTTTTATTTCTGCGCACTGTGGAAATGTTTTGAAGTATTTTTTTATGCCTTTATCAAACTGTTTAGCGGTTTATGGCAGTTCTTTTTACTCCGTACTTGCTGAACTTGCTAATAAAACCAAAGCTAATAAAGATAATTTTTTCATTTTTTATTCCTTATTCTGTGAGTTAGTAACATGTTTATAAACATTAATGACAAACTGATGTCAATGTCATCACATACAAAACCACTGTACCGAGCCTTAATCATTTCGCTATTCACATGGCGACGCAAAAACACCAGTGATGATTCAAAACACCCCTTTGGTTGGTGGGGCGATTCATACCCTAGTATAGCAAATGACAAAATTGGATCACGCCTTTATTTATTGTCTCGCTCAAAATTAACCAATCAAACTGCCAATTTTGCAAAAATTTATATAAAAGAGGCGGTGCAGTGGATGATTGATGACGGGCTGGCATCACGTATTGATGTTTCAGTAAAGCGAACCGATTTAACCGTTTTAGTGGCAACCATCAATATTTATAAAAACGATGGCAGCAGTGAAGAATTCAAGTTTGACAACTTATGGAGTGATATTAATGTCTAGTGGATTTTCAAGACCAACCTTACCCGATTTAATCACAACAATACGCAATGATTTATATGCTCGACTAGCTGTTGATGATGAATTAATTTCATTACGGCGCAATGATCCAGAAGTTTATGGACGAGTGATAGCAGGGGCTACCCATGTATTATTAGGCTACATTGAAAACATGGCTAAAAATATTTTACCCGATCAAGCAGACGAAAATTGGTTAATTCGACATGGCAATATGAAGCGTTGCTATAGAAAACAGCCAATTCCAGCAGCTGGCTATGTTCGATTTGATGAAATATCTGATGGAATAACTATCACAAAAGGTCAAAAAATCAGGCGCCAGATAGATCAGAGCCTGTATACAGTTACTGAAACAATAACATCTACAAATAACGTTTTAAGAGTGCCTGTTATTTGTGATGAGGTAGGCAAAAAAGGCAATTGTGATGATGGCACTAAAATGTCACTGATTACCCCTGTTACAGGTCTATCATCAACATGTTTTGCCGATTCAATAGAAGCCGGTGCCGATATTGAAGATTTAGAATCTTTTAGAAAACGTGTTATAGCCAGATGGTATTACACGCCTCAAAGCGGAGCCGATCAAGATTATGTACAGTGGGCAAAAGAGGTTCATGGTGTTACACGAGCTTGGTGTTACCGCCATTGGGCGGGGGCGGGTAGCGTTGGCGTAATGGTGGCAAATAGCGATCCGGTTAACCCAATTTTAGATAGTACAACTATTGAAAATATAAAAAAACATATTGAACCACTCGCACCGGTTGCTGGCGCCATGCTGCTCGTTTTTTCTCCTGCACCCAAACCCATTAATTTTAAAATTATGGTCACCCCTGATAATCCAGAAATTCGCTATCAAATAGAAGCCGAATTGAAGTCATTTTTATTAAGAGAAGGCAATCCACAAACAACGTTATTTAGGTCGCGTATTAGCGAAGTGATAAGCGCATCATTTGGTGAATATGCCCATGAATTAGTTTATCCCGACAAAGATATTTTTATAGAAAAAAATCAAGTGGCTGCTTTTGGAGGGATTGAATGGATTTAGACAAACAATACCGAAATATGGTAGGGCACTTATTGCCCTATGGCCCTGCGTGGAATAAATCAGAGCCAATACTGCTATCACTGGCATTAACATTATCAAAAACTCACGCTAGATTAGATGATTTAATGCAAGAGGTTAACCCTAAGACGACAACAGAACTTATAGATAGATATGAACAAATATGTGGATTACCGGATAGCTGTTATCCATCTGAGTTTCAAACGCTAACAACACGGCGCAACCGTTTGGATTCAAAAATAAATTTGGTTGGTGGTATTAGTAAAGATTTTTTTCTACAAGTTCTAAAAGCCAACGGTTATACAGATGCCACGATTACAAACTATAACAATGATATATTTACTTGTGAATCAACATGTGACGATTATCTATATGATGAGGAGTGGCGTTTCTATTGGATTGTAAACATACCTCACGATTATCAAATAACAGAAATGACCTGTAATGACGGGTGCGATTCGCATTTGAGAAAGTGGGGGGATAAACAAATCGAATGCATAATTGAAAAATTATGCCCATCACATACTTATGTAATTTTTAAATACGGAGTAACAAATGCATAGAATTGATACAGCCACTGCCCAAAAAGATAAGTTCGGGCAAGGAAAAAATGGTTTTACCCGAGGTAACCCACAAACGGGTACACCAGCCACTCAGCTAGACTATTTGTATTGCGATGCCATTCAAGAAGAAATTGCTAATGCGATTGAATCCGCAGGCATTAAACTTGATAAATCTAAGCATGACCAACTCGCCAGCGCTATTAAAGAATTTGTCAGAAAAGGTAAAGTACGACTTAGTTCAGCAACTAACAGCACATCAGAAACAGAAGCTGCGACGAGCTTAGCTGTGAAAAAAGTTAACGATTTAGCGGCGGGTGCGGTAAAAAAATCTGGTGACGAAATAACCGGTCAGTTGCGTTTTTCTCCAACATCTTATGGTATGAAATTTCTGCACGAAAATAGCAATGAACTTGTGATGCGACCTTCGGGAGATAGTTTTATATATGCGTTCTATAATGCTGAGTTAGATAAATGGACAAACAAATTACGGTACGTTAGTAGCAGCAACACTTGGCGTTTTGAAAATGTTGATGATGTAACAATTAACAATAAATCGGTGTTAAAAACGGGTGATTACGGTATTGGCTCATCCGTCGGTGCTATTGCTAATAATTTTGACGCACATCTTGACGGGGGTTTTTATCAATGTAGAACGGTAGATTTTCCCGATTTACAACTATCGGGTAATAGCACTGCAACATTATTAGCATATCCGAGCAGTAGCGCAACGTGGAAAATTGAACAATTATCAGTAGTTAACAGTAAAATACCGAGAGTTTACTATCGTTGCGATACTAAAGAAGGCAAAAAAAACTGGTACGAAGCAATTACAACAGCAAACGTTAATAGCTTTTTGCCTGTCGGTATCCCGCTGCCGTGGCCACAAGATCGTCCGCCAACGGGATGGTTTGAATGCAATGGCGCGTCATTTGATGTAAATCAGTTTCCAAAGCTAGCATCTGTTTTCCCGTGGGGTCGGCTACCAGACTTGCGGGGTGAGTTTATACGTGGATGGGATAATGCACGTGGTGTTGACCCAGGTAGGCAAATCTTGAGCTGGCAGGGTGATGCCATTCGCAATATTCATGGTGAAATATCACCGATTTCTGAGACGTTTTCATCAGAGCCTATAGCAAATGGAGCGTTTAGATATTTTGAAAAAGATGCTGGTCATACCCCTATGCACGTCGATATTAGCAGTGCTGGAGGTGTTTTTTTTGATGCATCTCAAGTTGTACCGACTGCTAATGAAAACAGACCTAGAAACATCGCATTTATGTACATAGTTAAAGCTGAATAACAAATAAGAGGATTTACAATGAAATATCAATTACAACCAGAATTTGCTGTTTTAGATAAAAACGGATTAACAGAGAAAGCAGGTTATGCAGTTATTTACAATTTTGACGTGATAACTGGCGAGTACAAAAATGCCAGTTATCAGTATTTACAAGTTGGCGTCGGTGTGCCGGCTAACTCATGCATTGATGCACCGAAATCGGTGAAAGAAGATAAAGCGATTGTTCGTCAAGACAACAAATGGGTTTACCTTAATGATTACCGAGGTAAAAAAATCTACTCAACTACAACAGGCGTAGAATCAACAGTAACAGAAATTGGCGACATTCCTACAGATTACACACTGTTAAAACCAAATTCTGAGTTTGATTCTTGGAACGGTGAAGCATGGATATTAGATGAAAATAAACAGCATCAGCACCATGTAAATGTTGCAACAGCACAGAAAAAACAGCTATTAAGCGAAGCTACTACGCAAATTGATTATCTACAAGATGCAATTGATACTGATATTGCAACTGATGAAGAAAAGGCGTTATACGCGGATTGGAAAAAATACCGAGCTTTACTCAATCGCATTGATGTTGATACGGCGCCAGACACCAATTGGCCAGAAAAGCCACTGTAATAATTAACCGCTCTGGGTAATTGTATTTGTTTTTTTGTGTATAAACAGTGCAATTATCTGGAATTCCTCTATTGACAAACGACATTGCGCCAATTCTGACATTACTAGCGTTGTTGCATTATTTCACTATTATAAGCAAATCCCTCTAAATCGATATGAAGTAAGCTGAATTTAGTTTTTTAGATCTAAATTAGTTTTAATATCAAAACATAATACATTAAAAATTATAAATTCTTTTGTTTAAAAACAAATAAAGAATGTTTCATCTAAATACTAACAATAGAACTTATTACAAATTTCATTTCTTATTAATTATTATAATTGTTATTTTTCATACTAAAATAAGATTATCTTTCTTGATTATCTATATGCTTAATGATTAATTTTATATTAATGAAAAAAACATTGGCATTTGATAATAGGGATAACAAATTGTGAACTAGCAATGTATTTGGATTCAGAATTAGACAGTAGTTAATTAGTAGTAATAGTTTATTAATTTACTTAATTATCCACACTAATTGCTTATAGATATAAAAAATAAAGCCTTGAGCTTTATTAAACGATTCCTAGAGAGCAATCTATAAAGAATAGGAAAAGTTATTTTATTCGCTTATAAATGGATTCATTCAGAATAAAAATATTATAAAAGGTCAATTATAAATGAACATACTTTTAAAATGCAGACAAAAATATTATCGGTACTTTATATGGATACTTTTTTTCTTCTGTAGCGTTACTTCTAGCAAGTTAGTATTTGCGCAAGATGCGATATGTGCAGAAGTAAAAATAGTTATAGAGCAAAAATTATCATTTGAACGGCAAGCATTTGATGCTCGAATGATAATTAATAATGGCCTAGAGGATTCGATACTAAAAAATATACGTATAGAATTGCTCTTTACTGATAGAAATAATCAACAAGTAGCGACAACTCAAAATGCTAATGATAACGATGCAAAGTTTTTTTATCGCATTAACTCATTATCTGGCATTAATAGTATTAATGGTGATGGTGAGATAAAAGCAAAAACTAAAGCTGAAGCTCATTGGTTAATTGTTCCTGCATATGGTGCGGCGCAATCTGATGATACATTATATTATATTGGAGCTAAAGTTACTTATACATTGAATGGACAAGAAGTAAGCGTAGAAGTTCCACCTGATTATGTTGTAATTAAACCTCAGCCGTTATTAACATTAGATTATTTTATACCAAGCGAAGTTTATGGGGATGATCCCTTTACGCCTGAAATTGAACCCTCTATTCCTTTTACATTAGGTGTACGCGTTAAGAATGAAGGTCATGGTACTTCTTATAAAACTGTCATCGATTCTGCACAACCTAAAATTGTTGAAAATAAACAAAATTTATTGATTGACTTCAATATTTTAGGTAGCTATATGGGGGATCATGCGGTCAACAAAAGTTTATTATTAGATTTTGGTGATATTGCTGGGCACTCATCTAAAGTTGGGCGTTGGGATATGATGACTAGCTTGCATGGTAAATTTGTGGAATTTGATGCGACTTTTACCCATGCTGATACGTTAGGTGGCTCAGTAACATCTTTATTAAAAACAGTAAATACGCATACTTTGATTCATAATGTAAAAGTAGATTTACCCGATAGAGATAATATTACAGACTTTTTAGCATTAGATGGTGATGTAATTCGTGTATATGAATCCGAAGGATTCAACACAGATCTATCAGATCAATCACTTAATGCCACACTCACTACAGTTGGTAAAGAAACAAAACTCGTTTTTCCAAAAACGGAAGGACAAGTTTATGTAAAAATAGCTGATCCAAGTTTCGGCAATCAAAAGATGAATAAGGTAATTCGTTCTGATGGCAAGGTATTACCTGCAGAAAATATTTGGCAATCCAAAATTCGTAACGATGATTTATCTTGGTCTTATTATATTCATTTATTTGATACTAATAGTACAGGAAGTTATACCTTATATGAGAGTGATATAAACGAAACAAAAGCAATAGTAGACACGTTTTTAGTAACAAAAGGTGCCAAATATTCACTTAATGAATTATTACCAGAAAACTATTATTTTGAAGCCAATAAGTCTTATATGATCGAATTTATTGGTAACATAGCTTCTCGTATTTGCTCAGGAAAGAATAATTTTGATGAAAATTCTAAAAAATGCAAAACGGATTTAAATAGGAATTATACTTTTGAGAAAGATGCTTTTAAGACAGATATTTTTATCCCTTCTAAGTCAGGTATCCTTCATGGAGATAGTCACTTCACAGGAAATATCTATCTACTAGCCAAACAAACAGAAACGATAAAAGTGATCGTAGTGCCTCTTGATATGGAAAATTCATTAACCAACACGACCTCAATTATAAAAGGTTTTCGATATTCATTAAATGAATTATTACCTAAAAATTATAATTTCCAAGCGGATAAGTCTTATTTGGTTAAGTTTTCTGGCGTTGCAATGACTAGTCGTTATTGCCCAGGAAAGGCAAATTTTGATTTGGAAAGTAAGGTTTGTAAAGCAGAAGTAAGTAGAGATTATAGCTTTAAATCCGATATATTCATTCCGTTTAAATCAGGTATTCTTGGTAAAAATAATGAATTTACAGGTAATTTCTATATGTCTGCTACTAAGGATGGAAATATCAAAGTATATGTAACACCATTATAAAAATTATTTGATCATCCCTATCAATCTTAACCTATATAAGTAAAACATATACTTATATAGGTTGTGCTTATGTCGCTTGTTTTATAACAAATATCCAGATTTATATTCTATCTTAATAATAAATAAAAATTAATTGTGTTAAAACTTATTTAAATAACCTGAAAAGAATTTTAAAAATGTCAGTTTTTCATTCTAATTTGCTATATAGATTATTATTTTCTTGTACTGTTTTGTCTTTTTGTTGTCAGATTTCTGCAAATGAAATTAATAATTGTCAAGAAGATATCCAAAATTATAGAGATCTTTTTACTCATTTGCCTATTAATCAACATAAAGAATCATTAGATAAGACGTTTTGGTTAACCATTGAACAGGCGCGTAATTTATCAGATGATGTAGTATGGATAGATGTTAGATCGAACTTATTTAACTCAGATAATCAATTAGGTATTTTAACTATCCCGCTTAATCATTTAGAAAAAAAGGATTTTCTTTATGATAAAACAGTAGTATTAGTTGGAACAGGTTTTGAACAACAAACGATTAATCGAACAATCAATACGCTAAGGCAAAAAGGTTATAAGCATCTTTTTGCTTTATTAGGGGGGATTAGAACGTGGTCCAAGCTAAAAGAACAAAACCTACAGTTATCAAATACAATAACCCCTGAAGAATTTCTATTAGGTAGTAAAACTATTAACTGGCAGATCATTACAATTGGTTTAATGCCACAAGATATTGATACATTACCTGAAAAACCTATTAGAAATTTTAATTTATCAGAAGAATCTCATCTAGCTATAAAACATTTTTTTAAAAATAAAATTATTAACAATGATACCTTTATACAATATGTATTAATCCCCCCTAATGAACATATCACCAAATTATTAAAACGCAAATTAACGTTTCCTGATCCAAGCGAAGTTGTTTGGTTAGAAGGCGGTTTAGCTAGTTATCAACAATATGTGAAGCAACAGGCAAACTTAATTAATAATGCAGGCAAGAGTTTGTCTAAGCCTTGTAGGCTAACGCTATAATTTAATAAAAATTTCTAACTCTAATGGAGCAAAAAATGAAAGTTTATAAACGATGGAAAAATCTATCTTTAAAATTAAATATAAGGCCCTCAAAAAGACAATCAATAAAACAAAAAAATAAATATGCAATCCTTTTCTTTGTTTTGTCTATATTTGTTTATCATTCTAGTTATGCTGCTACAAATACAGGATTATATGGTGATGATAAATATGCAGGTCCTTTTCCAATAGGATTTAGCTTTAACTATTATGGTAGCAATTTTGATAAGTTTTATGTCACAACTAATGGTTTGATTCAATTTACTAACCCAAGTTTCGCTTACACTAATGGTTGTCTTCCCGATTTAAAAAATACACTTTATGTGTTTTGGGATGATTTAAGAACCGATGTTTCGGGTCAGCCGACGGGGACTATTCAGTATGAAACTCAGGGTGAGGCACCTAATAGGAGGTTAATTGTTCAATGGACTAACCAGTATTACTTTGGTAATAATCTTCCCATGGGAACATTTCAGGCTATTCTTTATGAAAACTCTAATCAAATTAAGTATCAATATCGTTATTTAATAGGCGAGCATAGCAAAGGTAGCGGCGCTACAATAGGTATCCAAGGCGCAGCTTCAAATTATACACAAATAGGTTGTAATACTGCAAATGTTATTAAACCAGAACAAGCGATTTTATTTACACCAAATAGTGATTTTAGTAAATATATTGTTGATCAAAATGCATCTTATAATTTTTTTGACATTTCAGGATTAACGTCAGATGCACCAATACCAGTTAGCCGTTATAGCCATCAAGCGCCGAGTTGGTCATGGCAAAAAATTAGTCCACTCAATAGTTATGAAATTGATATTCAAGATCCATCTGGTAATACAGTGTATAGAGAAGTTGTTGGCGATGTAGGTCAATTTACATTTGTTAATGATTTGCAAAATGGTCAATCTTATCGAGCACGTATTAGAGGAAGTATTAATAATGGTGGAACATGGGAAATGTGGTCTCCTCTTTCAACTTTAGTGACTATTGATACGATAAAACCAGTGGTTAAGCTCAAACAATTTAATCGTATTAATAGTGATACAGTGAAAGTGATTTTTTCAACTTATGATAATTTAAGTGGTGTTAAATCTGGACATTTACAAATAGCAACTAACCAGCGCTTTGATACACCTCTCATTGATCAAGATATCCAAATTGATGCAAATAGCTACCAAATTTCGAATTTGCCAGTTAAAGATAATGAAGTATTATATGCGCGCTTAAATGTAACTGATAAAGCTGGTAATGAATCAGGTTATACAGAGCCTTTAGCTATCGGTGTTACAGCGCCAATATTAATTCAACCAGTCTCTAATTCCACGGTTAAAATATCAAATTTAAAGGTTCAAGGTAAAGCTGAGGAAGCTGGAAAAGTGCAGCTATATTTGAATGGGAGAATGGTTAATGATCCAGTTACAGTTGATAAAAATGGTTATTTTTATCAAGTTGTTGATCTTAAAGCCGAGGGGAATTATCAATTAACGGCGGTACTTAATAATGATTTTGGTATAAGTGAACACAGTAAACCTGTTTCAGTTAGTTTTAAACTACCGACACCAAAGGCAACCATTATAACACCAGCAGATAATCAAGTGATTTTTGCCCCTATGGATATCCAGATATCTGCAACAGATGAATTAGGAATTGATAAAGTTGAAGTTTACCTTGATGACCAATTATTTTCAGCATTAACCAAATCTCCTTATCAAGTTCATTGGCCATTAACACAACAAAATAATGGTAAACATAAATTAACCGTTAAAGCGATTAATACCAGTGGTAAAGTTGTTACAATTGAACGTGAGGTAATGGTTAAAATGGAACCTCCTGCACCACCGCCGACAGCTTATACAGGGAAAGTTACCAATATCAATCCAAAAGTTAGCTATGGACTACAGCCTATTACAATTACAGGACAGGCGATTTATCGGAAGGATAATACTGTGGTTGCTAATGCACCAGTTAAGTTAGTATTAAAAGTTAATGGTTTTGAGCGGAAAATTGCCATTGCAACTGATGATAAAGGAAATTTCTCTTATACTTTTATGCCTCAAGAAAACGATGCAGGTATATATCAAGTAGCCATTATTCATCCTGATGAATTAATTATGACTTCACAAGCTAGTTTTGAAATTAATCGTATCGCCTTTAATTATCAAAATTATCATCTAAAAGCGGCACGTAACGTTGCAATGCCTATAAATATGGTAGCTAAAGCGAGTATTACTGCTAAAAATTTACGTTGGGTATTAACTGCAGATAATCAGCCAGATGGTATTTTGCCAAAAGGGATACAAATAAAATCTGAACCAATTGATATAAATAGTGGTGAAACTGAATTGACCATGATTAATTTCATTGCTGATGATACAGCAACCGAAAAAGGAAGTATTTATCTTGTCGCTTTAGCTGATGAATCAAATGATTTAATACGAGGTAAATTGAAAATTGATTATCAATTAGGACAAGCAATGCCGACCCTTTATGCGGTTCCAAATTATATTCAAACGGGTGTGCAACAGGGAACAATGGTGAGTACCAATATTCATTTAGGCAATAAAGGATTGGCTAAAGCAGAAAATGTTCAAATTGAACTTCTTGATGAAAGTGGTAATCCAGCGCCAAACTGGATATTTATTGCTACTGATAAAACAATTGAATCAATTGCTGTTGATGAACAACTACCTTTACAAATTGTTGCTCAACCAAATAACAAGGTAAGTGATGGTGTTTATCGTTTTAATCTTAAAATAGCAGAGAATAACAATATATTAGGATCAATTCCCGTCAGTATTTCAGTGACACAAAGTGGTCTGGGTATTGCACAATTTGATATTGCTGATATCTATACAGCAACATTGGATAAACAAGGTAATCCTATTGCAGGCGTAAAAGGTGCGACGATTAAGTTGCAAAATGAAGCTGTGCTTACTCAACAATATAGCATTATCTCTAATGAACAAGGGATCGCCTTATTAGAAAACCTCCCTACAGGAGTTTATCGCTATCGTGTGAGTGCACCAAACCATACGGATGTGTCAGGTCGCATTGTTATTCGCCCTAATACTACTATTAATGAACATATCTTTTTAGAGTACCAAAACATCAATATTGAATTTGGTACAACAGAAACAGCAATTAAAGATGTTTA
The DNA here is from genome assembly GCF_001690265.1 of Gilliamella sp. HK2. Lineage (NCBI taxonomy): Bacteria > Pseudomonadati > Pseudomonadota > Gammaproteobacteria > Orbales > Orbaceae > Gilliamella > Gilliamella sp. HK2. The sequence continues at coordinate 7,411 of NZ_LZGV01000095.1, read as the reverse complement.
TGATATTGAGTTAAATGCAACTTTCAATACTTTGGTACCAGCACCTGTTGTTTTGATAGAACCTATGTCTATTAATTTAGCGGGTTTACAAATTGGTGAGGAAAAAGTGGGTGAGCTCACTATCACTAACTATGGTCTGATAGAGGCTAAAAATGTGGTATTAAATTTACCGAAAACTGATAATAAATTTAAGTATGAATTTTTTGGAGAAATACCTAATAGTCTCCTGCCTAAGGAAAAAAGAGTTATTGCTTATCGAGTCACCGCCCTTGATCCGAACCAAACTCAAAGCGTTAAACCAGAAGCAACGGTTGAAACAATGTTATTTAAAAGTAAAAATGCGGCTAGTAGCTGTTATTTAGCGCCTTATTTAGAGCTACATGACAGTATATGCGCTAATGGCGACATATCTAAAGGTAATAGCGGTGGTTATTTTTATCAATATGTAGGGCAATGTTCATTAGCAGATTTTAATTGGGACTGGGGTTCAGGTACTAATTCAGGTAGCGCTTTAGGCTCTCCTTTAGCCATGCCAATAGCACCAGGTTGTGCTCCAGAAGCTAGTTGTGCGAGTGCCGGTACGGCAAGCGGTGCTAGGTAATTTAAAAAATGAAAATTAGTGTGTCAAACAACACAAAGGATCGCAACATGATAATTAAAAATATAAACAAGTATATAGCAATCTTTATGGTGATGACAATAATGATTGCCTCATCATCTAAAATAGCGTATGCACAACTTTATAATGGTGATATACAAAAAATATCTGGTACAAGTGACGCTAGTGTTAAATTACCAAATACAGAATATACTGAAAGTACGATTGACCTAAGGGTCAAAGTACTTGGTGGCGAAGTTAAACTTAATCGAACTTGGATTAATGGTCGTTGGTATATAAATCCGGCTTGGGCTAATTTACGTTTTGTTCTTGATCCATTAGATGATAGTGTTAAAACCATTGATCGTGCAGGTACCATGTATCAACGTACTGGTAAGGAACAATTATATACCTATAAACACATATCTATTAAGAAAACAGATAGTGGGTGGCATTGGTTCGATCAACAAGGAAATTGGATTAATTTTGATGATAAAGGCCGAGTTTTAGAATATGGTGATATTAATAATGTAAAAGTTAGTTTTATCTTAGACAACGAAGGACGCCGTATTGCTATCAAAGATCATTTTGATGAACAGGTATATAGTTTTATTTATGATAATCAAGAACGTCTTATTAAAGTTAGTGATCGTGAAGGGCGAACTGTAAGTTATGAATGGTCGGGAAATAAACTGGTCAAGGTCACGGATGTTCTTGGTCATGTATGGCATTATGGGTACGATGCAAATGGACAACTAAACCAAAAAACTGATCCAGATAGTGGTGTAACTAAAATTGATTACACCGTATCAACTCCTGCACCGATAACCGCTATGATGAGTGGTAAAGACGGAGGGGTTATTTCAAAAAAAACAGTTGTGACAACTGGTTCTGATAATCGCGATACAAAATTAGCCCAAGTAGGTAAAATTACCGACAAAACTGGTGCTATAACAATTTTTAATAGTCAATATAATCGCGTTAATAAGCAATATACCATTACTGTTAATGATCCAGTAGGCAAAAAAACAGTTACCGTATTTGATGCCAAAGGTCGTGTTATTACCAGAACAGTAAATGATAGTATTACTGAATCTTATCAACGCGATAAAGCTAATCATTCGGCTAAGTATACTAATCAACGTGGATTAACAATAACCACGCAATATAATCAATCCGACTATCCAATAAAAATCACTTATCCTAATGGCGCCATAGAGCTTTATGAATACGATAAAGCCAATAATCCAATAAAAATAACGAATACCAAAGGCGATGTAATTAGCCTTCAGTACGATGCTTTTAATCATCCTATTAAAATTATATATGCGGTAGGTAAACCCGAACAACGCGTTATAAGCTTTCATTATGACTCCTATGGACAACAAATTTCCGCGACCATTAATGGCGGCAGTAAAACTATTAATTTACAGCGAACTTTTGACCGCTATGGAAATATAGCAACATATACTGATGGTAATGGCTATCAATCACAATACACTTATAATATTCAGGGACAAGTAAAAACAGTAAAAAACCCACTGCAGCAACTATGGCAATTTAACTACAATTTAGCGGGTTATCTTACAGAATCTATTGATCCACTCAATCATAGTGTATCTTTGTCGAACGATGGAATGGGGCGATTAATCAAAGTCGTCGATGCGTTGGGTAATAAAACCCAATATAGCTACAGCTTTAATCAGAACGGTTATGAAACAAAAGTCGTTGATGCGCTCAATCAAACCACTATTTATCAGTATGATAACTTATATCGCCTAATCAAAACCATTAGCCCAACGGGGTTAGTCACTCAACAAGTGTATAATACCAATGATAAACTCATACAGAAAGTAGATGTTGCAGGGAATATCTTAACTTATGAATATGGTGAAAAAGGTTCTAATTTAACGGGTTTATTAACTAAAGTTGTTTATCCTACCTTTACTGAGACATATAACTATAATGCCTTAGGACAAGTTACTAAAATTGAAAAACAATTAGATGATAATAGCTTATTAACTAACCACCGCATTTATGATCAATCAGGTTTAATGACCAGTGTTATTGATGCAGCGAATCGGGTCTCACAAACAGAATATAATGCCTTAGGGCAAACCGTAAAATCGATTAATGCTTTAGGTCATGAAACCCGTTATCTTCCAGATTTATTAGGCAATATAACGCAAGTCATCGACGCAAATGATAACCAATACACATTTGAATATGACAAAAATAATAATCTTATTAAAGAAACCAAGTCATTGGGGAATGAGATTGAGTATAGTTATAACCAAGCAAATCAATTAATCGAGAAAAAACAAATAAATGGCAACCGTATTCAATACCAATACGATGCGGCAGGAAATCTGATAAAACAAAGTTATATTGAAAAAGGTCAATCAACTTCAAGTCAGGTTGTCGCTTATAGCTATAATCAGGCTAATCAATTAATTGATATACTACAAACTGGTGACACCCATTCCCACTTTGTTTATCAGCGCGATAAACTTGGTCGAGTAACTCAAGAAACGATTACTTATGGCACAGGTGCAGATAGTATTACTAAGACTTTGCAGTACGCTTATGATAAAGAGGGGAATTTAGCTTCCATTAGCTATCCGGATAATACTAAAATAACCTATGGATATGATAAAAACCAACTAAAACAGGCAACACTGGCTAATGGCGAAGTGATTAAGTGGAGTGATTACCACTGGTTTATGCCATCTAAAGTGACTTATCCTAATGCAACGCAAACTAAGCAGTATGATTCATTACAGCGCCCTTTACTGATAGGGTTAACGGCGAATCGCAAAACATTATTAAATCGTCAATATAGCTATGATAAGGTGGGTAATATAACTCGTATCGCAACAGAAAACGGGGAAAACAATTACCAATATGACTTATTAGATCGGCTTATTCTTGCTAAACCTAATATTGAACTACAAAAGAATGGACTCACTGTAGAGTCTTATAGCTACGATGCTATTGGTAATCGCATCGGTAGTGCGCAACAATTAGGCGAGTGGCAATATAATAAATTTAATCAGCTAATCAAATGGGGCGAAGGCGCTAGTCAAACCACCTTGACTTATACGCCTAATGGTCAGTTAGCCACTGAAGTTAGTGCAGATAAAAAATTAAGCTATCACTACAATGCAGCAGAGCGCCTTATCAGCGTTAACGATGAAACAACTGAACTGGCGACTTATCAATATGATCCTTTTGGTCGTCGTATCAGTAAAACCATTAATGGTGATATCACCTATTTTATTTATACAAATGAAGGTCTGATTGCTGAATTAGACCATCGTGGTCAGATGACGGTTGCCTATGGTTGGGTACCTGATACCGAATGGGGAACAAGCCCATTGTGGCAGGCAAGTTTAACTGCAGCTAACCAGACGCTACAAACTGCGTCTTACCATTATCTCATTACGGATCATTTAGGTACGCCACAACTGGCCATTAACAATCAAGGTCAGCAAACATGGAAAATGCACAGTGACGCTTTTGGTAATGCGGTATTAGATCCTAATAACCAAATTACTTTAAATTTACGTTTTCCTGGGCAATATTATGATCAAGAAACGGGACTTTCTTATAATTATTTTAGGGACTATAATCCTAAAATAGGGCGTTATATCCAAAGCGATCCGATAGGCTTAAATGGCGGAATAAATACCTTTAGTTATGCCAGTGGCAATCCGCTTTTATATCGAGATCCCTTAGGGAAATTTCCAATAGTCTATCCCATTTTGGGTGGCATAAGGGCATGTTTGGCAAACCCACAATGTGTTGCAGTTGTGGGAGGCAGTATAGCTTATGGAGTATCAAATAGCATTAAATTGTTAGAGAAATATAACTATGGTTCATCAAATACCTATGATTCATTAAATAATGGCCATGCTTCCTGTCCATCAGCTTCTGTCTCTATAGAGAGCAAGGTTAGAGATGATGAAGATGATATACCCAGAAACCCTGACCCACGTTGTGATCCAGATGCAGAATTAAATACTTATTACCATGAGTTGAAAGAACTGAGTGCACGGTATCCATGCAAATCAGATGAAAAATTAACAATAGAACAAATTGAAGAAGCAATAGAGATCAAGAAAAAAGCTTATGCAGCTAGAAAAAGACACCATGATTTTTGTTTTCAAGGTGGTGATAAAAATCATAGAAGGCGACTAAATGAGATAGATAGCGAAATAAAAAATTGTTATACCACTCGTAATAGATTAATAAAAGAACGTCTAAAAAATGAGCTTCGTGAAGATTTTATTCAAAGATTCAAAAGGTAATAGCACCTGAACAGGAAAAATATTATTCAATAAAATAACCGATGCATTTTTTTTGGCGAGAGCGTCCGAAGGGGATGTGGAAATTAGGTTCAATAATGATGCCTGATGATACTTTATTTTTATTTACTCCATCAGCCTATGCTTATTATTTACCTGGGTTACTTATTACTTCAGCTAAAGCTATGGATATAGCTATAGGGAAACAAAACGCAAGGATTAAAGATTTTGTTATAAATAAAAATAAAATCGTATTTTGGATTATGGATTTTGAAAAAATACTGTCTGAGAGCCATCTATTTGAACGCTGGGCAACATTAACCATTGAAGAATATTTAGCAGTTAAAGCTTGGCTAATATGGATTACAAGAGAAGATACATATCAAGATGATGAAGATATCTATCAAAATGATGAAAGTGTTTGTCAAAATAATGTAATGAATTCTTTAATTAGCCTAGACAAACTTATTGATCTTGCTAAGCAACGAGAAAAATGGCGCTGTAAATAAATTTATGTATTTGCCTATTTTTGAACTAAGCGAATGAGTAAAAAATAGGTAGATACAAAATGAATGAAAAAAGCCTAAGAAAATGGTAGTGAAGTAGGTTTAAATATCCCCCTAAAATAGTACAAATCATAGGAGAACATATTATGTATCAAAAAATTTAGCGCAGAGTTTAAACAATAGGCAGTGGTTTGATATTGCTTTATCCACTTATCTAATGCGGATTTAGTGATGCAATACTCAGTAATAATATTTGTTTATTTTTTAGCATGTTGATATAGAATCACCATTTGTTTTTTTAATTGGTAAGTAAAACGGCGTTTTTTTCTTCTTGAAATGCGATTTGTCATGGGTGATTTCTTTTGTTTTTTTGTTTATCGTAACAATAACCTGATAAAACGGGTACTAATTAGTATAGCCAGTCCAAATATTTTGGTGAAGATCAATCAGATAGATAGTGAAATAAAAAGATGTTATAAAATTGGTGATAAATTAAAAAAGGAGCTTCGAAGATGAAAAAGGTAATAGCACCTGAACAGGAAAAATATGAAGTTATATATGAAAAAATATTATTCAATAAAATAACGGAGGCATTTTCTTGGCGAGAGCGTCCGAAAGATATGTGGGAATTAAGTTTTGAAACTGCAACAATAATAATGCCTGATGATGAAATAGCGCTAAAACAATTTTTGGGTAAGAATTGGCAAGATATCACTTTTGATATATACGTAAACTATGATGATGCTTTATATGTATTTACTCCATCAGCCTATGCTTATTATTTACCTGGGTTACTTATTACTTCAGCTAAAGCTATGGATATAGCTATAGCTGAAGATGAAGCTATAGTTAGAGCTGAGGCTGAAGCTGAGGCTAAAGCTAAAGCTATAGATATAGCTTTAGGTAGAACTAGAGCTAAAGTAAGAGCTAAAGCAAGAGCTAAAGCAAGAGCTAAAGCAAGAGCTATAGCTATAGCTGAAGCTGAAGCTATAGGGAAACAAAAGGCAAGGATTAAAGATTTTGTTATAAATAAAATCGTATTATGGATTATGGATTTTGAAAAAATACTGTCTGAGAGCCATCTATTTGAACGCTGGGCAACATTAACCATTGAAGAATATTTAGCAGTTAAAGCTTGGCTAATATGGATTACAAGAGAAGATACATATCAAGATGATGAAGATATCTATCAAAATGATGAAAGTGTTTGTCAAAATAATGTAATGAATTCTTTAATTAGCCTAGACAAACTTATTGGCCTTGCTAAGCAACGAGAAAAATGACGCTGTAAATAAATTTATGTATTTGCCTATTTTTGAACTAAGCGAATGAGTAAAAAATAGGTAGATACAAAATGAATGAAAATGCTTAAGAGAAATGGTAGTGAAGTAGGTTTAAATATCCCCCTAAAATAGTACAAATCATAGGAGAACACATTATGTGTCAAAAAACTTAGCGCAGAGTTTAAACAATAAGCAGTGGTTTGATATTGCTTTATCCACTTATCTAATGCGGATTTAGTGATGTCATACTCAGTAATAATATTTGTTTATTTTTTAGCATATTGATATAGAATCATTATTTGTTTTTTCTATTGGTAAGTAAAACTGCGTTTTTTTCTTCTTGAAATGCGATTTGTCATGCGTGATTTCTTTTGTTTATCGTAACAATAACCTGATAAAGCGGATACTAATTAGTATAACCTGTCCAAATATTTTGATGAGTATCAATAAGATATATAGTGAAATAAAAAGATGTTATAAAATTAGTGATAAATTAAAAAAGGAACTTCAATGGTGAAAAAGGTAATAGCACCTGAACAGGAAAAATATGAAGTTATATATGAAAAAATATTATTCAATAAAATAACGGAGGCATTTTCTTGGCGAGAGCGTCCGAAAGATATGTGGGAATTAAGTTTTGAAACTGCAACAATAATAATGCCTGATGATGAAATAGCGCTAAAACAATTTTTGGGTAAGAATTGGCAAGATATCACT